>CAZNDJ010000139.1:0-9657 GCA_964571705.1 uncultured Chitinophagaceae bacterium | reverse complement strand
TTGAAAAGTGAAAAATGAAAAGTGAAAAATGAAAAATGAATGATGAATAATGAACAACGAATATCATGCAGAGAATAATATGCCAAAGCAAAACTCTGAGAGGTATCCTTTGATAGGGACGACGTGTTCAAAAAAATATTTGCAACCACCACATTTGTATTAGCTTTGGATAAAAGCAATAGTATGAATCTCAAGTTCTTGAAATACATGTCAGCTTTTATCAGCGTGGTGGTGATCCTCATCTCCATCACTGCCGGTGGTGCCTGGGTATTTTTTGCGCCGGTCTATGCCTTTATGCTGGTGCCGGGATTGGAGCTATTCATGCAGGGCTCCGAGGAGAATTTCTCCAAGGCCGAAGAGGAGGTCGCTAAAAAAGATATCAAGTTTGACATCCTGGTCTGGCTCATCCTGCCGGTGCAGTATATCATGATGTGGATCTTCCTCACTCGTGTGGGCAATGAGGCCCTGCCTATGTGGGAGCGTGGCGGTATGATCCTCGCCTTTGGTATCTCCTGTGGCGTATTTGGTATCAATGTAGCTCACGAGCTGGGCCACCGGGCCACCTGGTACGAGCAGGCGATGTCAAAGCTACTGCTCCTCTCTTCACTCTACATGCACTTCTTCATAGAGCATAACCGTGGCCACCACAAAAATGTCTCTACTGACGAGGATCCAGCCTCATCCCGCAGGGGAGAGGTGATCTATGCTTTCTGGTTTCGCTCTGTCACAGATGGCTGGGTCAGTGCCTGGCACCTGGAGCGTGACCGCCTGGCCAAGACCAATACACCCTGGTATTCTTTCAAAAATGAAATGCTGATCTATCAGCTCATACAGGTGGCCCTGCTGGCGGCTATCACCATTTTCTTTGGCTGGAAGGTCACGCTGGCATTTGTAGTCTCTGCTACCATCGGCTTCCTCCTGCTGGAGACGGTCAACTATATCGAGCACTACGGTCTCCGCCGCAAAAAGATAGATGGAGAGTACTACGAGAAAGTACTCCCTGTCCACTCCTGGAACTCAAATCACCCCATAGGTCGCCTCATGCTATTTGAGCTCACACGCCACTCTGATCATCACTACATGGCCTCTCGCAAATATCAGGTGCTTCGGCACTTTGACCAGGCGCCGCAGATGCCTACTGGCTATCCGGGCATGATGGTGCTGGCACTTTTCCCGCCTTTGTGGTTTAAAGTCATGCATCCCCATATAGATAAGTATCGCAGCAGCATGGAGGGTGCCGCACTGGCCTAGCGAATGGAGTAAGCACTCTCATTATCTAACGTCTATTGTCTTACATCTAACGTCTAAAAAAAATGTCTCATTTCAGTCCTGCCTTTTTCAAGTTCTTTGATCAGCTGAAGAAGAATAACAACAAAGAGTGGTTTGATAAGAACCGCGAAACGTATGAGAAGGAAGTCAAAGGACCCTTCAAACAATTTGTAACACGCATCATGGCCGAGCTGGCCAAAGACAATCCTGAATTCCAGCTCAATCCTTCAAAGGCCATCTTCCGCATCAACCGGGATATCCGCTTCTCCAAGGATAAGGCCCCGTACAAGACCAATGTAGGCGCAGTCTTCAATCGGTCTGGCACTAAAGATGCCCGCCCTGGCTACTATCTGCATATCGGAGCCGGAGAGATCTTTATCGGTGGTGGGATGTATGACGTAGACAAGACGCATCTGGAGAAGATACGACAGGAGATATACTACAATCCTGACACTTTCAAAAAGCTGCTGAATGAGAAGAGCTTTAAGGCGCTCTACGGCGGTGTGGTGCAGGGAGAGCAGAATAAAATACTGCCCGCAGAGTACAAGGAGTTTGCCAAGGAGCAGCCGTATATAGCCAATAAGCAGTTCTACTACATGGCACAGCTCAAAAAGGAAGACGTACTCAGCAAGGACTTTGATAAGCTGGTGCTGAAGCACTACAAGGCTGCTGCTGCTTTCAATGACTTTCTCCTGAATGCCATCGCAGACTGATGGTGAAGTGGTGGCTGTACATTGCTTTGTGCTGCGCTAGCCTGACCTGCCCGGCATCTGGTAATGGTATCATATGGAGTGACTCGGCTACCAGTCTCACTGTGCAGGTACTGCCATCCGCTGAGCGCCTGCAGCAGCAGTTTATCTACAGGGTATCCTTCAAGGACAAAGGTGAATCAAAGCAGTTTCTCGATACCATAGAGCTGGATCAGCCCATGGCCTTTGACTCTGCGCATGTGTACCTGCGCCAGTTGGATGGCAAGAACCTGCCGGAGCTGGTTTTTGAGACGCGCTACAAGGTGAGTGTGACTGCCTCTGAGGTGAAGAGCCGTGTGCAGCAGTCGGTCTTTATCATCTGGGACCTGAGGCGCGGACGGGAGATGCTCCGCTGCACGCCCTTCAATACATGGTATGTAGAGCAGACTGTCTATGACTCAGATGGCAAGCTGCATACGATCTACGGGGACTGCATACAGCAGTTCACGCTGCGGATCAACGATAAAAGCCAGGTCATCCTCACGGGGGTAAAGGATGAGAGCAGTGGCCCGGCCATAGAGCACTATCTGTGCGACCCTATCCGGACCAGGATGGGTGTCTACCAGCTCAATGAGCTGAACAAATATGAATGGCTGAAGGAGAGGTAGTGTCTGTCTCGTGCCGGGATATCCTAACATCCGGGTGGTAAGTTTTCCGACTATAGAAGCATTGGTATCATTGGGTTTGCGGGGGATGGGAGAGGGGTTGGTATTTTGCCTTGATACGCAAATGCTATTGAGGATGAGGTAGATGGATAGGTATGGTGTAAGCACCGGTATGTATGTGTCTGCGGGGCAATGTTATTGCGGCATTTTTGATGAGCGCTGGTGCCGTGTGAAAGGTATGCTGCATTTACCAGACTTCCGATTTTTGCTGGCAAGTTGAATATGCCATCCCCACGGAAGCCACTACTATCGCATATCATAAATCAAAACATCCCGTATCATGCTTATCGTATTTGGCACTTACAGTTTTAATATCAAAAAATACAGCTCGGCCGAGCTGGGCATCGAGACAGAGACCGGCGATATACCTATCATGCTGCGCCAGCGGGTCTTTCATATCTTCTACATACCTGTGCTACCCATAGGCCGGGACTACGCCATGCAGCTCAGTGATGGCAAGCTCTACAACCTACCCGCACATCTCCATGCTGCTGTAGATGAGCGCGGGCCGCACCGCACGCCATTTTATGCCTTTGCGCTGCCGCTGCTGGTCATAGCCGGGCTCATCATATCGCAGTGCCTCACGTGGAAGCACCGTTACGACCGTACTCAGCTCTATCAGGCTGCGCAAAAGGAACAAGCCGACAGCGCCTCAGCCAAACTGGACCACCTCAGCGCGGAGCACTATATTAAGCTCCTGGATATCACTGACCGCTACTCAGGAGGGCATACCTATCTGCATGTACGCGGTGTGCACGGATCTGCCGTCACACTGGAGCGGCTCGATGCTTCACTACATGACTATAATGACAATAGCCCGTGGAATATTCGCAGGATGTTTCTCCTACAAGGGGCAGAGACGGACACTGTCGTGCTGCCCCTACAGCAGCTGCGCGAGGCCAATGTCGGCACCTACGAGGATGATGTGAAAGACTACAAGGTGCCCGATCTGCTCCATGATGGCAAACGCTACCGGATCAAGGATATCCTCACCATACCTGACGGGCCGATGCTGGCCACCTATGGCGAGGAGGATACCCGCGATACCATGAGTCCCCTAATGCTGACCAACTACGGCACTCCGCTCACCCTCGTGAGCATCCGCTCTGCAAATCCTTCCGTGCGCTGGCTGGACGTGCTGCCCCTCACGCTGACCATGGATACCGACGATACCTACACGCCGCTCGATATCAAAGGTGACAGGAGCAAAGAGTACAGCGCGACGCTGACCTTTGAAGATGAGCAAAAGCGCCGCTATCTCTATGATATCTCATGGAACACTATGAACTGGGAGCTGACGCAAAAGAGCGAATAGCAATGCAGTAGAAAACTAACGCTTTGCCAGTTGGGATCAGATGTATAGCGGAACTAAGTTCCGCTGGATATTTGCCAGCAGTTTGGCGCTTTATGCATGGCACGGAACTAAGTTCCGCGCCAGTTGGGCGCGATGACTCTTTGTCGGTGATAACGCATGATTCCCGGTAGGCTGCCGTGCTTTGTCGCGCTGGCGCAGATACAGGAGCGTACACGTCCTCCGCATGATTCACACATGTACAGCATAACTACTGCACATGTCAGTTTCCCGGATAGTCAAATATAGATTCCCCGTCAACCATCATTTTCAATATCCGTTCAGTATTATATCGCACTAAATAATCTTTGTGCTTCAGATATGGCTCAAGGAACTTTTTAGCCGCTGGTAAATGGAATGGAGACAAATAATAAAGATGCCCTACCAGTGAGACTATATGCACATGTTGAGCGGCCGTCAGGGATTCTGTTACTATTGATAATAACTTTTCATCTTTTGTCAAACTATATAAAGACGATGCCACAAAGCTCTTTGACACAGAAGGTAAAGTCGGCAACATTTCCCTAAGAATGGGTATGAGCTTTTGGGACCGCATGTAGGTGAGTGTCATTAGTGGAAGGTTATCGTTTCTAAGCTCTGTGGCTGTTATCTTTTCCAGCAGTTTTGCTTCTACGAGATTTCGTTCTTCATCGCTCAGTTTATCTATTATTTCCTTGTTAGTAAATCCGTTCCGATGAAAATAATCTGCTGGTGGGATTATCTCGGTAATAAGCTTATCTATATTCATCAGTCCTTATTTTCTTCCATCAATACCTCACCACCTTCTCTGCCTTCCACTTCAGAAAGTCTACGAGCGTGGTATTGACGATGTTGTACTTCTCCTTGATGCAGTAGTGGGTGCCGGCGGGGATGATGCTCATGTAGCCGTTGGGGAGGTTGGTATAGATATAATTCAGGTGCTCCATTTTGATGAAGTCATGGTCGCCGGCCATGATGAGGGTGGGGCACTGGATGCGGGTGAGGTCGTCTAGTGTGAAGTTAGGCTGGGTCAGTAGGAGCTTCTGCATTCTTTTGGCCAGTACCGGCAGCAGTTTCACATTGGGATTCTCTTTAAACTTGACCTGCAGGTAGAAAGCCATCTTGTCGTAATCCCAGGAGCGGACTTTCTCCAGTACGGCGTTGTAGATCGCTGTGGTATCATGCGAGATATTGGTGCCTATGGCTATCAGCTTATTCACTTTGCCAGGTGCTTTCATAGCCATTTGCATCCCTATGATGCCTCCATCTCCGAAACCTACGATGTCTACACTATCGAGATGCAGACCCTCCGTGAACTTCAGCATGTCATTGGCAAAGAGCTCATAGCTGAGTTCGCGATCCGTAAAGGTAGACTCCCCATGGCCGCGCGTATCTACGGCTATCACTTTAAACTCTTTGGCCAGCGCCGGTATCTGGCGCTCCCATTCCCTCCAGTACTCCATAGCGCCGTGCAGCAGCAGCACAGGAGTTCCCTTGCCCCAGACACGGTAGCGGAGGGTCACATCGTCTATTTTCATGTATTGATTGCGGGCGGTATCGAGCATCACAGCCTGGGCACGGGCACCGGAGGCGAGCACAAATAATATTGAAAGACAGAGCGTAAACTTTTTTAACATCCACATAATTTGCCCCTAATATACGCCATCCCTGCCGGATAGCTGCTGCAAATCAGCCACTCGCAGGCTGGCCTCTGCAAACGCGCCATATGCCATTCCGCCATATTTCGTGGCTTTTTCCTTTTTATGCGTTATTCCCGTATGTTTAAACCCTCAAATTAAAATATCCATGAAAGTAAAGCTGGGCCTCTTCGTCGCCCTCCTGGTAGTATTGTCATCCTGCCATCGCGACAAGCCTCTCTCCGGCACCTCTGCCGGCTCGGACAATTATTTCCCTGTCAAGGAATACACACTGAAGAATGGCCTCAAGGTCTTCTTGTCTGTCAATAAGAATGCACCACGCATCCAGACCGCTATCACGGTCAAGGCAGGCTCTAAGTATGACCCGGCGCAGACCACCGGCCTCGCACACTACCTGGAGCATATGCTCTTCAAGGGTACGAAGGATTTCGGTACGGTAGACTATGCTAAAGAGAAACCATACCTCGATGCGATCTCTGACCTCTTTGAGCAGCGCATGAATGAAAAGGACGAGGCTAAGAAGAAGGCCATCTACAAGCGTATAGACTCCCTCTCATACGAGGCGTCTAAGTATGCCATACCAAATGAGTATGACAAGATGGTAGCTGCGCTCGGTGCCAAGGGCACCAATGCCTTTACCGATCGCGACCTGACCTGCTATATCAATGATATCCCGTCAAACGGCCTGGAGAAGTGGCTGGCGATAGAGAGCAACAGGTTTCAGGACCTGGAGCTGCGTATCTTCCATACAGAGCTGGAGACGGTGTATGAGGAGTTTAACCGCAATACTGCAGAGGATGGCGAGTGGTCATCTCAGGCGGTAGACTCCCTGCTGATGCCAAACCACCCATACGGCTCACAGACCACCATCGGCCTCAGCGAGCACCTCAAGAATCCGAGCATGGTCAATATCCACAAGTACTTTGATAAGTACTATGTGCCGAGCAACTGTGCCATCGTGATGAGCGGTGACCTGGATCCTGACAAGACCATCGCCCTCATAGAAAAATACTTTGGCGGCTGGAAAGACAAGGCCGTAGAGCCATTTGTAAAAGCTACGCCGGTGCCTATCACCCACGCTATGTATACCGAGAAGCGCGGACAGCAGCCGGAGCACGTCTTTGTAGGCTACCGTTTCGATGGTGCCAGCTCAAAGGACTACCTCTATGTGAAGCTCGTAGATGCGATCCTGGCCAATGGCAAAGGCTCCGGCCTCATGGACCTCAACCTGAAGCTGAAGCAGAAGGTGCTGGAGGCCGTGAGTATGTATTCTGACAATAAGGACTATACTGTACACAAGCTCTACGGTGAGCCTAAGGAAGGCCAGAAGCTGGAGGAAGTGAAGGACCTCCTGCTCACACAGATAGACTCTGTGAAGCAAGGCAAATTTGCTGACTGGCTGCTGCCGGCTATCATAGATAATATGAAGCTCGACATGATGAAGCAGGCTGAGACCAATCAAGGCCGTGTGTTTGATGTGGTCTTTGCTTTCGTCAAGGATATACCTCTTGAGAAGCGCCGCCAGGAGATCAATGAACTCTCTAAGATCACTAAGGCCGATGTAGTGAAATTTGCCAATGAGCACTATGGTGACAACTATGCTGTCTGCTACAAGAGGATGGGCCAGCCTAGCCTCTTCAAGGTAGAGAAACCGCACATCACACCGGTAGTACTCAATAAGGATTCCGTATCAGCCTTCCGCAAGAAAGTGGGTGATATGGCATTCGATAAACTGGAGCCTAAGTTCGCTGACTTTAGCAAGGACATCCAGCATGGCCATATGACCAAGCCTGTGGTAGTAGACTACATCCACAATGATGTCAATAAGACCTTTGAGCTGAACTATATCTATGATATGGGTACGGACAATGACAAGAAGCTCGGCCTCGCCTTCGACTTCCTGCCATACCTCGGCACAGACAAGTATGACGCGGCACAGCTCAAGCAGGAGTTTTACAAGCTCGGTCTCCGCTTTAGTGTCAACTCATCACGCGATCAGGTGTACGTGACACTCGCCGGACTGGAGGAGAACCTCGATGCCGGTATCAAGCTTTTCGAATACATGCTGGCCAATGTGAAGCCGGATCAGCAGGTATATGATGCCTTTGCACAGGATGTGATCAAGAAGCGTGCAGATGCCAAGCTGGATAAGGATAACATCCTCTTCCGCGCGCTGACCGCCTATGGCAAATACGGTGCAAAGAATCCGTTCAACGATGTGCTGACCAACGACGAGGTGAAAGCTGTAAAGGCTGATGAGCTGGTCAATATCATCAAGTCCCTGCATGGCTACAAGCACAAGATCTTCTACTACGGTGCGAAAGATATGAATGAAGCCATCGCCTCTCTGG
This sequence comes from uncultured Chitinophagaceae bacterium, assembly GCA_964571705.1. Taxonomy (GTDB): domain Bacteria; phylum Bacteroidota; class Bacteroidia; order Chitinophagales; family LD1; genus UBA1941. The sequence goes on along the minus strand of CAZNDJ010000139.1, from coordinate 1,635 downwards.
ACAAGCTGCACGATGTGCCGGCCACGCTGAATGATTACCCTGCTGCGCGCCAGTATCCGGAGGTGGCTACAGAGACACAGGTGTACTACACTACCTATCCTATGAAGCAGGCTGAGATGGTCATGTTCTCATGGGATGGCACCTATGACAAGGCGCTCGTACCAGACCTCGCTATGTTCAATGAGTACTATGGTGGCAATATGTCTTCCGTACTCTTCCAGGAGATACGTGAGAAGCAGGCCCTCGCATATTCTGTGTACGGTACTTATGGTTCTCCGACTAAGAAGGATGAGAAGTTCTACGTGATGGCCTATGTAGGTACGCAGGCAGACAAGATGAATACTGCTGCCACAGAAGTATCCAAACTCCTTAACGACCTCCCTGAGAGCCAGAAGAACTTTGACCTCTCCCGCGATGCGGTGATCAAGGGCATAGAGACAGACTGGATCACACGTGCTGATATCTACTGGGCCTGGCAGCGCGCGCAGAAGCGCGGCCTGGACTATGACATCCGCAAGGATATCTACGAGCACGCGCAGAAGATGCAGCTCAGCGAGGTGCACAAGTTCTTTGACGATCACGTGAAGGGCAAGAAGTATGTCTACCTCGTGCTCGGCGGCAAGGGCGACCTCGATATGGCTGCCATGAAGCGCCTCGGCCCGGTCAAGGAGCTGACACTGCAGGAGCTCTACGGCTATTAAGGTTTATAGTTTTCGGTTTAAATAAGAAAGCGCCCGTCATTCGGGCGCTTTTTGTTTTATCAGATGTCTCATTTGCGAGGGAAATTCATCTGATGAAAAATAGATATGATATTTTCCGAAGCAATCTTCCGCTTCACAGGTTGTTTTGATGCCTCGTCCAGGTGGAGTGCTATACCCTCATTTCTTTTCCTACCTTTACAAAGATCACCCTTTGCGCAGCTATCAAAAATGTCAAAACTCTTTCAGGCATGATATCTGCGATAAAGCAATAAAGTGGCAGAAGAAAAGAAACATAACCTGGACCCCACCCACTGGATAGAGCGCTATGCCGACTATCTGTACAGCTACGCCTATGCCCGCCTGCGCAAGGAGGAAGTGGCGCAGGACCTCGTGCAGGACACGTTTTTCTCTGCCCTCCGCGCTCAGGATACATTCCTGCAAAACGCCTCCGAAAAGACCTGGCTCATAGCCATTCTCAAGCGCAAGATCATAGACTACTACAGGAAAAAATCTACCCAGAATGAGCTAAACATCCTGGATAAGCCTGTGGAAGGGGAAGATGGAACCATCGGTTACTTTTTTGAAAATCAGGCCTCCACGCCCGGCCACTGGACCTCCGCCGCCAGCCCCAATCAGTGGGGACGCACCTTTGAGACATCGGTAGAGAGTGATGAGTTTAACGATATCCTCCGTAGCTGCCTCACCAAGCTGCCGGAGAAAACCGCCGCAGCCTTTGTGATGAAAAACATGGAAGGACTCGATACCGATGAGATCTGTAAGGAACTAAATATCACTCAGTCTAACTACTGGGTCATGATGCACCGGGCAAAGCTCGCGCTGCGTGACTGCATGGAGAAAAATTGGTTCAACAAATAAAAAAGGAGGATGGGTATAAAGTATAAACTATATATGAATTCACGAGAGGCACCATCGA
>CAZNDJ010000138.1:0-9714 GCA_964571705.1 uncultured Chitinophagaceae bacterium | reverse complement strand
CCGTCCAGCCCGTCTATGGCGCTGTTTAAGGATGGCAAACTCGTACACTTCGTAGAGCGGCACCAGATAGAGGGCAACTCTGCCGCTACCATCTCCGAGCACCTCAAGAAGGTTTTCGAACATTATTGCTAAACATACTGTTACGATATTTAATAAGGCCGGCTTTCCGGCCTTATTAATTTAGGATCAATGCATTTGTGTCAGTACTCAATACCCACTACTCAATACAATTGCATTACTATATTTGCCCCCGTAAATAAAAAATAAGTGATGCCTCAATTCAATAAGCTCAAGGTCCAGACAGTGGTCAATGAAACAGGTGACTCTGTGTCTGTATCTTTTGAAGTGCCGGATAGCCTCCTGGCCAATTATGCCTTCCAGCCCGGCCAGTACACCACCCTCCGCCTCAATATAGATGGTGAACACATCAATAGGAGCTATTCTTTTTGCAGTTCGCCATATGCCGGCGAGCCGATGACCATAGCGGTGAAGCGCGTACAGGGCGGCAAGGGCTCTAACCACGTGAATGATAAACTGAAACCGGGTGTAGAGGTAGAGGTGATGGAGCCTATGGGCAATTTCCATCCCGCAGCACTCGATGCCAATAATGAAAAGCACTATATCCTCTTTGCCGGAGGCTCAGGTATCACACCTGTATTCTCCATACTGAAGTCTGTCCTGCTCAAAGAGCCCAAGAGCAAGGTCACACTCTTCTATGGCAATCGGGATACAAAGAGCATCATCTTCCGCCAGCACCTGGAGGAGTGGATGGCGAAATATGCCGGCCGCGTACGCGTAGTACACGTGCTGGACAAGTCTGAAGAAGGCTGGACCGGCTACTCTGGTTTTATAGTGAAAGACATGGCGCTGAAACTGCTGCGCGAGAATACGGATCTCAACTTTCAGCGTGCGGAGTTTTTCATATGCGGTCCTACACCGATGATGAAGGAAGTAGAAGGCGCCCTGGCCCTGCTCGATATACCTAAGGATCGCGTGCACATAGAGTATTTCACCGCCAAACTGGAAGAGGACCGCGTATCTGCCGATGTAGGTGCCGCTACCGTATCTGATGTGCCATTCACAGGCAAGACCAAGGTGAAGATCATCTATGATGGCAATGAAGTAGAGTTTGATGTGACGGAGAAGGAGACCATCCTGCACGCTGCGCTCGATGCCGGCTACGATCCGCCGTACTCTTGCATGGTAGCTGCCTGCTGCACCTGCCGCGCCAAGCTGATAGCCGGCAAGGTAGAGATGGATGACCGCGAGTCACTCACAGATGGCGAAATAGCCAAGGGCTACGTCCTCACCTGCCAGAGCCACCCCAAGAGCCACGGCATCGTACTGAACTACGACCTGTAAAGCATTACGATAATCACAAATACTATAGCGATGCCATCTCACCTCGGGATGGCATCGCTCGTTTCAGTACGATCATAATCATAAATAAAAAAGGGGGGCAGGATTTCTCCCGCCCCCCTAACCTAAAACCCAATTCGAGTTGTAGCTATGCTATGTCTTTCTTGTTGTATTTAAATCATAAATCAACAATCATAAATCTCTTAATGGCTCGCCGCCTCCAGGTCTTCTTTTTTGACGGGTGCTGTATCTTTTGCAAATAGTATCAGTGGGATCACCATCAGGAAGAAGATACCCAGGTATTGGAACGTATCAATGTAGGTCAAAATTGTAGCCTGGCTGGTGATATTATATTCCAGTGAAGCATAAGCCATGTTGGTAGCTTTTACCATATCGCCTGCTTTGGCCATCATGCTGGCCGTGAGGCCGGCGAGATAGTCCTGTGTAGACTTGTCATACATGGTAGCCTTAGTGATCAGGTCTGCACGGTGTACGAAGGTCATGTGTGTGATAAAGCTGGAGCAGATAGCCACACCAAATGAACCACCCAGCTGGCGGATCATAGCCGTGAGGCCTGCTGCAGAGCCGATATCCTTGCCACTCAGGCCACCCAGAGACAGCGTAGTGAGCGGTACAAAGAGGAATCCCAGTCCCACACCGCGCAATATCAGCGGCCAGAAGAAGTTATGCTCTCCTGTCTGCGAGGTGATGATATTGGACATCAGCAGCGTGAAGAGCGCAAATATCCCAAACGCAAAAGGAAGGAGGTATTTAGGCTTGGCACCCTTAGACAGCATGACACCTACTACCGGCATCATAAAGCCGCTCACCAGTGCACCCGGCAGCATAGAGAGACCCGTCTGCAGGGCTGTAAAGCCCAGGAAGCGCTGTACAAAGATCGGATAGATGAAGGTAGAGGAGAAGAGGCCAAAACCTAATATAAAGGATAGCACGGTACCGATGGCAGCATTGCCCTTGCGCAGTACTCTGAGGTCTACTATAGGATGGTCTGTGATAAACTCCCACACGATGAAGCCCAGCAATCCGAAAATGGCTACCACGGTAGATATCACGATATATCCTGTTTCAAACCAGTTTTCCGAGTCGCCTTTCTCCAGTACGAGCTGTAGTGCGCCTACACCTACCACCAGCAGCAGGATGCCTGTCCAGTCTACCTTGGAGTTTTTCATCTCTGGTGTCACATAGTTCACATCACGGATGAAGGTGAACGTGAGGAAAGCCGCGATGATGCCTACCGGTATATTCACAAAGAAGATCATGGACCAGTGCCAGTTCTCTACGATATAGCCACCGAGTGTAGGGCCCAGCGTAGGGCCTACTATCACACCGATGCCATAGAGGGCGCTGGCCTTGCCCCGCTCTTCAGGAGGGTATATCTCAGTGAGGATGGTCTGTGAGGTGGCCAGCAGCGCACCTCCGCCCATACCCTGCAGGAAGCGGAAGAAAATAAGCATGTTGATATTGTCTGAGAAGCCGCACATCAGTGATGCGAGGGTAAATAGGATCACCGAACCGCCAAAGTAGTTTCTGCGGCCCAGTTTGATAGAGAGCCAGGCTGCCATCGGTACTACGATGACATTGGCTATGCTGTAGGCGGCTATCACCCAGCTGATCTCGCTGAGCGTGGCACCGAGGTTGCCCATCAGATGCGTGGTGGCCACATTCACGATGGTCGTATCTATCAGCTCCAGCAGGGAGCAGGCTACGACCGTGATCGTGATGATGGTCCGCCGCCATCCGTATTCTAATGTTGAACTCTGATTCATTTTTTCTGATTTGAAAATTTGAAGATGTGTCAATTTGAAAATGGAACGAGCGTAGCTCCGTATTCCATTCCCAAATTTTCAAATCAACTCATTAGCAGATTATCAAGATACTTTCACTACTGCTTTTACATTCATACCTGCGCGGAGCGGGTGTTCCTTATTCTGGTTCTTATCCAGTATGATCTTCACAGGGATACGCTGTACTACCTTCACAAAGTTGCCAGTAGCATTGTCTGGAGGCAGCAGGGCAAACTTGGCACCTGTAGCCGCAGAGAGGGACTCTATCGTACCTTCAAACTCAGAGTGAGGATATGCATCCACTTCTATCTTTACCTTCTGGCCTACCTTCATCTTCTCTATCTGTGTTTCTTTGAAGTTTGCCACTACCCACATCTCACTCTCATCTACTACCGCAAAGAGGTTTTGGCCCACAGACACGAGCTGGCCCATCTGTACATTCTTCTTAGATACGTATCCATCGCATGGCGCTACGATAGTAGCGTAGCTCAGGTTCAGTTTGGCCAGGTCGAGTTCTTCCTGCTTTTGCTCTACCTGTATCTGTGCTACCTTTAGGTTGTTGGCGCTCACGTTCAGGTTGCTGCTGCTGGCGGCGAGGCGCGCCTGGTAGCTGGCTACAGACTTCTGTGCCTGGTCCAGTTGCTTCTCAGCCAGGTCCTTTGCAGCCTTTGCATTGTCAAACTGCTGCTGGGTAGCTGAGCCGAGGTCGAGCAGCTTCTTGAATCGGTCATAGTCCTGAGTAGCCTGCCATACGCGCACCTGGGCAGCATCTATGGCACTCTGAGCCGGATTGATATCCTTGGTTGCTACGTTCACGTTGGCGCTGGTAGAGCTTTGATTAGCGCGAGAGAGTTCCACGTTGGCCTGCGCCTGTGCGAGGGCTACTTCAGCTTGCTTTACTTTTAGCTGCAGGTCACGGTCGTCTATGCGTACCAGTGTGTCACCTTTGTGCACCAGCATATTATCCTTCACGCGTATCTCTTGTATGAAGCCCGCCACCTTTGGTACTATCGGGTTGATATTGGCCTCTATCTGGGAGTTGTCAGTGTCTTCATTGTGCATAGAGTAGATCACCTGACGCACTACAAATACTAGGACGACTATGCCTATGATACCGCCTATGATCGGAGCGATATTAAATTTCTTTTTGGTTTCAGTATTTTCCATGACTATGTTGTTGTTTATTGAGTTTATGAGATTGATTATTCGTTTCCTGTGGCTTTCATGAGTTTGGCGTATGCTATCTCTGCATCTATGCGGGCATTCACCAGATTGATCTGAGTGGTCACAGCCAGGTTGTCTGCATTGAGCATGTCGGTCACATTCTTTACGCCGTTAGAGTATTGGTCCTTGGTCAGGCGCTGGTTTTCATTAGCCTGCTCTACTGATTTCTCGCTGAGCCTGATCTTGTCCAGTGCATTCCTGTATGCGCTGTAGTTGCTGTTCACTTCCATCTTGATATTATCGGCTGTCAGCTCCTGGCTGGCTTGTGCCAGTTTGATATTAGCCTTGGCTTCCTTGCTATAGAGATTTGCTGTGAAGATGTTAGTGATATTCCAGCTCAGCTTCACACCTATATCCCACGAGTCGTGAAACCTGATCTGGTCTTCTATGAAGACACGCTGGTTCGGCTTACTATAGTAATAGTTGAAGCCGGCACTGAGGATCGGACTGTACATACCGCGTGTGTACTTCAGTTGCCTGAAGGCTGCATCGACACGCAGGTTGCCGGCCTTGATCTCATTCCTGCCGGTGATGGCGGTCTGCAGGCCTTGGCTCAGGTTGTACTCTGGCTTTGAGGCAAAAATGCTGGCATCAGCTATTTCTATCTGCGTATTCTCCGGCAGGCCGAGCATGATGCCCAGGTTATAGTTGCTCACGTCTATCGCGCTCTGTACATCTGCCAGGCTCTGCTGCAGGCTGGAGCGGTTCAGGTCTATCTGCAGCACATCATTTTTCAGTGCCATACCTACAGACTGGAGATTCTGTATATCCTTCAGTCGTTGGTCTGTCACTTTGATATTTTCTTCTACTACTTTTTTAGACTGGAGCAGCTTATAGTGGTTGTAGTAGCTCACTATGATATTATTCTTGATCGTAGCGCGGTCTGCAGCTACATCAAAGGCTGTTGCCATCCATTGGTCCTTACTCATCTTGAGCAGGTTGAATCCGCGTAGCCCGGCGAAAACCACCTGAGAGATAGAGAGCGTATTGTAAAACTGGTCGTGGATAGAGACGCCTATCGTGCTATAGTGTGGTGCACCGGTCACAGGGTCTACACTCGTAGGAAACTTGATCTCAGCGATATTGGTACTGAGGTGCTGGTACTGCGAGTTGAGCGCTACACTCGGCGCCGCACTGGCAAACTGCTGCTGGTATTTGGCCTTAGACGCTACTTCGCGCGCCTGTGAGATCCGGAGCTGCTTACTGTAGTCCATCCCCAGAGACACAGCTTCATCCAGCGTGAGCCTGCGTACCTGCTGGGCTTGGGCACTGGTCAGCACGGTGAGTGCCAGCAGCAGGAGGGGGATCTTTTTTGATACACTTGAGAACATGGGTGTTATTTTTTAAGTAAATAGTGGGAGAATAAGTCTTTGAAATAGGTCTTGATACGTTTTCTGAATTCTATATCAAAAAGCTGGGCCTCGGTCGGTACATCCAGCATCTTGCAGGAGTAGTAGGAGGAGCCTACGATATACTGTATACAGGCAAAGAGATTGATCATAGCCAGGCCTACATCTGCATCCTCGCGAAACTCACCTTTCTTCTTGCCTTCCTCCATCATCATAGAGAGGTACTCTTTGTTGGTGGTTATCTTGCTCAGCAGCAGGTCGCGCAGGTGCGGGCGGGTATTGATAGACAGCTCACGGTTGATCATCCTGTGCACATTCGGATTATTCATCAGGCGGTCGGTGTAAAAGTCTACGACTGCCATCACCTTGTCTATGGAGGTCATGGTCGGGTCAGTGGCTATACTCTGGATGGTCATCTGCGAGTTGGCCATGCGGGATACGATCAGCTCTTCAAAGAGCTTCTCCTTTGAGCCAAAGTAGTAGGAGATCATCGCGATATTGACATTGGCCGCTTTGGCCAGGTCCCGTACGCTCACGGCATCAAAGTCCTCTTGTGCGAAGAGCTTCTCTGCTTCGGCCAGGATCGCTGCTTTTTTGTCTGTTATTTCCATGATCTGCGTTTGCGGGTGCAATATTAAACAACTGTTTGATTAAAACAAACGTTTAATTAGTGGTAATATTTTAGACAAACTAAAAATGATTGATTTTCAATTAAATAAAATGATGTTGTAACGATTTATTAATCCAATCCGACCTTGCCGGGCATCCAGAATCCCTTGCTCCGGACCTCGGCCTGAGGCCATTTCTCACGAAAGTGGCGACCCAGGGATTTGCAGATCCGCATGTCTCCGGCCAGGTAGATGGTCAGGGCAGGAGGCAGGGCGGTCCGCAGCCGCTCCGCTGCATGGATGATGCCCTCCGTCTGGTCATAGTGCCCCCTTACCACCTCAAATGGCCTCTCGCCGCTCAGGTCGGCGTAGTGGTCACTATCGTCAGGAGTGTAGAGTAGGCCGGCAGCGGTCTGTGCCGCTGTGAGCTGGGACCGGATAGCATACAGGTGTGAGAGGGCAGAAGCATCGCCTATCAGCAGGTGGGACTGGGCTGCAGCATCTATCACCAGCTTGCCCTTCGGCCCCATATAGTGTATGGCCTCTCCCACAGCTACCTCTCGTATCCATCGGCTGCCTATGCCATTGCTATGCGTGCAGATGGCCAGGTCAGCGGTGCCCGTAGTCGTGTCAAATGCCCAGATAGAGTACGTGCGCACTTTGCTATTCATAGCAGTGTCGCGCCCTATCCCTACGAATAGCCGCAGGTGCTCACCGGCCGTGAAGGTATGCCCGCGCAGCGCTTCACTCTGCAGGCGGATATGATAGGTATGCAGCGCTATCTGCTGCTTGTAGGTCAGCGTCGCTTTATTGAAAATACTTCGGCTCAGGGAGTCTATCAGAGAGGCCACGGGTTGGGATTTCATAGATACACGGATGAGATGGCAGAAAATTTTACCCTGCTATCAGAAAAGCAGTTATTTTTCTCCTACAAAAGGAAATATGCCCCGACTCTTTATTTACCTCCTGTGTGCCACATACAGTATTTGCGCATCCGCGCAAAAGCTGCCGCAGCCATGGACCATCGTGAAGGTCGATGCCACGCACACCACCGTGCATCATAGTTCTATAGACCAGATCGTCAAGGTGCGCAATGCCTTCGGCCAGCGCGGTGAGTTTCTGTATATCGAGCCGCGTGTCACGCTCAAAACAGGCGTAGTAGATCACCTCGGCCCCACAGGCGTGCTGGACGTGCGGGAAAACTACTACAAGGGTAAACTCATAGGCTACGTGCAGTATGACGGCACCTACCGCGAGCGCGAGTTGTTTTTCAATAGCAAGGGAGACATATTTCTAGAGCTGCGCTATGACAAGGGTGTACAGACCTACAGGAATGACAGCATACGCCCCGCATCCGTTTTATCCATCCCCGTAAAAGTCATCTATGGCAACACTGCAAGATAAAATAGTCTGGATCACCGGCGCTACCTCCGGCATAGGAGAGGAGCTGGTCTATGCCTGCGCCAGAGAAGGCGCAAAGATCGTGCTCTCTGCTCGCCGCCGGCAGGAGATGGAGCGCGTGGTAGCCACAGCGGGCCTCGCAGCAGACAGGTATCTCATAGTCCCGCTGGACCTCGCAGACAATAAGGACTACTCGCCCCAGGTGCAGGCTGTCATAGAGAGATTTGGCCATGTAGATGTGCTCATCAATAATGGTGGCATCAGCCAGCGCTCTATGGCACGTGATACACTGGTAGAGGTAGACCGCGAGCTGATGGAGGTCAATTTCTTTGGCACACTTGCATTGAGTAAAGCCGTGCTACCACACATGCTCGCACGCAAAAGCGGTATGCTCGTAGCCGTCAGCTCTGCGGTGGGCAAGTTTGGCTCGCCCTGGCGCAGTGGCTACTCAGCATCCAAGCACGCGCTGCATGGCTTCTTTGACTCCCTGCGCGCAGAGTGCTATGACGATGGCCTGCGCGTGCTGATCGTCTGCCCCGGCTTCGTTAGTACCAATATCACCATGAATGCCCTCACCGCAGACGGCGCACCCCTGCGCAGCATGGACAGCGCCACCGGCAATGGGCTCCGCGCAGACTACACCGCCCGCACCATAGTAGATGCTATCAAAAGGGAGAAAGAAGAGATCGTCATAGGCGGCTTCAAAGAGAACCTCGGCGTCTGGATGAAGCGCCACTTCCCATCTATCTTCTCCATCATGATCCGGCGTATGAGTGTGCGGTGATATTTATGCAAAGGAGGCTGCGTCTTAATCCTATATTTGTGATATGAAGGTGACTTTTCTCGGTACCGGTACATCTGGCGGCGTGCCTATCATAGGCTGTAGCTGTGAGGTCTGCACCTCTACAGACCCGCGTGACAAGCGCCTGCGCACCTCCGCCATGGTAGAGGTGGATGGCAAGGTGCTGATCATAGATGCCGGCCCTGACTTTAGATACCAGATGTTGCGCGCCAATGTGACCACCATAGACGCCCTGCTGATCACGCACGGCCACCGTGACCACATAGGCGGCCTGGATGATATCCGCCCCTTCAACTATCTGCAGGGCCAGGTAGTAGACCTCTACTGCGACCGCCATGCAGAGGCCATGATACACGAGCAGTACCCCTATGCCTTTCGCGAGATAGACTATGCCTTTGCGCCCAAGGTGAAGTTTCACCGCGTGTCACATGAGACCTTTGAGGTACAGGGCGTGCGCATCACACCGATAGAGGTCATGCACTATAAGCTGCCCGTGCTGGCTTTCCGCATAGCAGACTTTGCCTACATCACAGATGCCAAGACCATAGCAGACAGCGAAAAAGAAAAGCTGAAAGGAGTCCGCACCCTCGTGGTCAATGCACTCCATGCCAATGAGCACATCGCACATCATACGCTGGAGGAGGCGCTGGCCTTGATCAAAGAACTGCAACCAGAGACGGCCTACCTCATACACATGAGCCATCAGTTCGGCCTGCACGCGGCTATGGAGGGCAGACTGCCGGCCGGTGTCAAGATAGCCTATGACGGACTCGTGATAGAGGCCTAGGGACGTACCATGTGTATGTGCTCTATATCGTCCTCTATGTACACATCTCCCACCGCCTTAAATCCAAAGCTCTCATAGAATTTCCTTAGATAGAGTTGTGCACCAATTTTAAGCGGAGCGGCGGGAAACAGCTCTCCGCAGCGTTTGATAGACTCCTCCATCAGTATCCTGCCATATCCTGCGCGCCGTAGGGCAGGCTCGCTCACTACGCGGCCTATAGAGGCATAGCCGGGATAGGAGAGGCCCACGGGCAGCAGCCGGCTGTAGGCAGCCAGTGTGCCATCAGCTGCATAGCCCATCAGGTGCCAGCTCTGCTGGTCCTGGTCATCGCAGTCTACAAAGGCGCAGTGCTGCTCCAGTACGAATACACGCTGCCGCA
>CAZNDJ010000137.1:5992-9880 GCA_964571705.1 uncultured Chitinophagaceae bacterium | reverse complement strand
GATGCAGACAGGCTTCAACCCGCGGCGGATAGCCTCCTCGGTACACGAGATAGTCTCCTCTGTATTGCCGGAGTATGAGCACAGGATCAGGAGTGTATCAGCATCTGCAAAGGCCGGCAGCTCGTAGCCCTTATTGACTACGATAGGTACAGTGATCTCTGCGGCAGTGAGGTCTGTGACCAGGTCACCACCTATACCTGAGCCTCCGAGGCCACAGATCAGCACGCTCTGGATGGCTGTTTCCCTGCGGGAAAGTTTTACATTTTCTGTCAGGCGGATAGCTTCCAGTATATGCTGTGGGAAGCTGGCTATGAGTTGTTCCATCACGGACGTTTGATTTTTGGACTGGCAAATATAACAATGCCGCTGTATAAGTGGCTGCTGATAACATAAACTGACTCACATCATGCCACCGCCACCAAAAGAAAAAGGCCCCGAAGGGCCTCTGGATATGAGAGAAAGTCAGGTCAGAACTCTATGGCAGTGATGGTACGGTGCTGAGCGCTAGGGTCCGCTACCGGCCTGCACACTACATTGCCTGTAAAATTGGCCTCGCGGGCCCACTGGAGGGTGTAGGTATGGCTCACACCGGTAGTGACCGGTATAGCAGTACTGAAAGACACACTCCAATACGATACTATGTCACCGAGATCATCATAGTCCTGGCAGATAGAGGCCGTACCACCTATTACCGTGCTGCCCTCTACGAGGCGCACCAGCACACTCTGCTGCGGTGCTACAGTCAGGTCCTCATCTCCGGACATGGACACAAGAAACAGGACATTGGACAGCGATGGGGTAAATGTGAGGCTGAGACCGGTGGTGACAAAAGAGGCTGAGTTCATAGAGATATTGGTAGTACCGGATATAGAGTGTATGAGTACTGAGCCTGTACCTGCCGGGCCGGTAGGGCCCGTAGCACCAGCGGTGCCCGCTGTGCCTGCCGGACCGGTAGGACCTGCTGCACCTGCCGCGCCAGCTGTACCGGCGGGACCGGTAGGGCCTGCTGCGCCCGCTGTGCCTGCTGCACCGGCAGCACCAGTAGCGCCTGTAGGACCGGTAGGGCCTGTCACGGCTGTACCTGTACCGGCCGGGCCGGTAGGGCCGGTGATACCTACACCTGTAGGCCCCGTAGCACCCGCTGCGCCTGCAGGACCCGTAGGGCCCGCTGCACCGGCAGGTCCTGCAGCACCAGCCGCGCCAGTACTACCAGCAGGACCGGTAGCACCGGCTGCGCCTGCAGTACCCGCAGCACCCGTAGCGCCCGTAGCGCCCGTGGTACCTGCTGCGCCTGCAGCTCCGGTAGCACCCGTAGGCCCGGCTATACCCGCGGCACCGGCAGGACCGGTGGCGCCCGTAGCGCCAGTGGCACCTGTAGCGCCCGCCGTACCGGCAGGGCCAGTAGCACCTGCTACTCCGGCTGGTCCGGCAGGGCCAGCACTACCCGTGCCACCGGTGGCACCTGTAGTACCGACACCAGTAGCTCCAGTAGGTCCGGTGGTGCCGGCTGTGCCTGATGGCCCGGTGATACCCTGTGCGCCTGTAGCGCCAGTGGCACCCACAGCACCTATCGCGCCCGTAGGGCCGGTAGGGCCCGCAGCAGCAGGGGTGCAGAGGGATACCCACGCAGTACCACTGTAGAAATAATAGCATCCGAGATCCGTATCATAGACCATGAGGCCCACTGCCGGAGCCACTATACCCTGGCGCTGGATAGTGGTGAGGCGGGGCGGCAGGAGACCCTGCCTGCTGGAGGTCAGGTCCAGTACAGCACTCTGGTCAGGAGCCAGTGTGCCGATACCGACGTTATTTTGTGCGACTGCGGGGCTGGCTAGCAGCAAGAGGCCGGCGGCAAGGCCCAGGTAGAGTTTTCTCATAAAAGGTGATTCTATCGGGTTGATCATGTGTTTGGGGGTCAGGTTAAAAGTACTAAATGAATGTCAAAAATTAATTTTTATTTAAAAATAACTTAGTTTAAATATGAATAAAAATTAATACTCAGACTATCTAAAAAAGGATGTAAAAGTCGGGCGGGTCGTTGCACAGTCGCTCACTTATTTCTACTATCACATTGATAGCCAAAAAGAAAAAAGGCATACCGTCCGGTACACCTTTCCCTAAATATGCATACTTACCTTTAATGTCTGGTGGGATGCTCCAGCAGATATTTAGCTTTAGAGGCCTTTTCCCTTTCTATCTGCGGTCCATAGAGCTTATAGTAGTCTGTGGGCTCGATAGGGCGTACAGTTTCATCTTTAAACTGCGGACGCGTATCAGTGTCTCCCCATTTGGGATCAAATCCGAAACGGAAATCCTGATAGTGCACTCTGTGCGCCATGACCTTGTAGCTAAAAGAAACATCTGAAGTGCCCCCACTTTTTTCTTTGACGGTAAAACTGGTTTGACCTGGCTCCACATAGAGGCCCTTGCTATCTCCATTTTCCTGCAGAAATACAACCATAGGGTGCTCTTCATCTATTACCACAGTTTGAAGGAATAGAGGATCGAGGTTAATAGTAACCTCGCCATTTGTAAGTTTCCCGATACCTATGTCCTCAAACCATATCTCCGGACTCTCCGTACAGTATAGGAGTTGATTTCCTTTGGAGGTCGGTACAGAGGCCGATTTGGTACCAGAGGCGGCAAAATTTCCAGTGCTATAGAGAGCATACGTAGGAGAAGGTGCTTTAGCCTCCAGTCCATAACCACCACCGGTAGACAAGTTTTCAAAATAACCTCCATGGCCGGTATGATAGTCTACGGTGCCAAAGACGCCATAGTCTAGCGTGTTTCCCGGAGAGGCCGACCCGGCCCAGCCCTGACCAAAGATCGCTGCTCCCCAGAGAGAATAGCTACCTTTTACTCCCACTTCATTATAACTTGAATTATCTGAATATCCCCACACACCCGCAGAACCGATACCTGTACTCGAGGTAGAGCCACGTACACCAAAATTGGTAGTTCCAGACCCTGTATTTGTATTATCAGCCCATACAGCAGTTTGGTTCAACGCATTTTCTACTACATGCAGGCGATAGGCCGGGGTCACAGTACCGATACCTACATATCCTGTTCCTACATCCATTACTTCACCCCAGCCATATGCACTGCCATAGAGTCCCAGATGAGTATCATCATATACGCCTATAAAGCCGATGTTGGAACTATTTGCATTATTCATGTACCAGATACCCGCACTACCCCCTCCGGTGCGTATGCGGGTGCGGCCAGAAATGTCGAATATGTACCCAGGGTTAGTATTACCTACACCTACGCCAGTGCCATTATCATACATGATTGTATTGCACATGGTGGTCGAGTTGGTAAATTTTACCACATAGTTTGTCGCTGCCGCAGCACAGATAGATCCCGGACCTGTAGGCCCGGTAGCTCCTGCCGATCCCGCTGGACCTGTGACTCCTGCAGTACCATTGATACCATTGGCTCCTGCTGAGCCGGTAGGACCGGTAGGACCAGCTACACCATTAGTCCCATTCGTACCAGCAGCACCTGTAGCACCTGTCGGGCCCGCGGCACCAGCAGGACCTACACTGCCAGCAGCGCCGGCTACACCAGCAGGACCTGTAGGGCCAGTTGCACCATTAGTCCCATTAGTCCCATTAGTTCCATTAGTTCCATTAGTCCCATTCGTACCAGCAGCACCTGTAGCACCTGTCGGGCCCGCGGCACCAGCAGGACCTACACTGCCAGCAGCGCCGGCTACACCAGCAGGACCTGTAGGGCCAGCTGCACCATTAGTCCCATTCGTACCGGCAGCACCGGTAGCACCTGTCGGGCCTGCGACACCAGCCGGACCTACACTGCCAGCAGCACCGGCTACACCAGCAGGACCTGTAGGGCCAGCTGCACCATTAGTCCCATTCGTAC
>CAZNDJ010000137.1:0-5892 GCA_964571705.1 uncultured Chitinophagaceae bacterium | reverse complement strand
CAGGACCTGTAGGGCCAGCTGCACCATTAGTCCCATTCGTACCGGCAGCACCGGTGGCACCTGTCGGGCCTACCGCACCAGCAGCTCCAGCTACGCCAGCAGGACCTGTAGGCCCCGCAACGCCATTGATTCCATTAGCACCAGCAGCACCTGTAGCTCCTGTCGGACCTACGCTACCGGCAGCGCCCGCGATACCAGCAGGCCCTGTAGGGCCAGTGATACCCGTGCCGGTAGGACCAGCAGTTCCAGGCGCGCCTGCCGGACCGGTAGGGCCGACCGCACCATCTATTCCATTGGGGCCAAGGGGGCCAGTCGGACCTGCACTACCTGTAGCACCGGTAGGGCCGGCTGGTAGAGTGATAGTAAAGTTTGCGCCTGTGGTCAGAGTTATAGTTGCTGTCCCATTTCCATTATCTGTGATACTAGCGACACCGGCTCCACTTGGACCGGTAGCACCTGGAGTACCAGCAGCGCCGGCTGCACCAGCTGCACCAGCAGCACCTGTAGCACCTGTAGGTCCTACAGGACCTATTGCACCAGTAGCTCCATCACTACCCGAGGGACCCTGTGCTCCCTGTAAACCTGTGGCTCCGGTAGGACCAGGAACTCCAGCAGCACCCGGAGCGCCGGCAGCGCCTGTTGGCCCTATGGGGCCCGTAGCACCAGTAGCTCCACTACCGGTAGGTCCTGTAGGACCGTTGCCTCCGGCAGGGCCAGCCGCTCCAGCTAAACCAGTAGGTCCTGCAGGCAGCGTGATAGTGAAGGTAGCACCCGAGGTCAAAGTGATCGTAGCTGTGCCGTTGCCATTGTCACTGATACTGGCTACGCCTACGCCGGTAGGACCCGTGCCACCAGCAGCACCTGCAGGCCCTGTAGTACCTACCCCAGTAGGGCCTATGGGGCCTGTGGGACCTGTAGCCCCTACGGCACCCGCTGGACCGGTCATCCCATCAGTCCCCGATGGACCTGTCGGACCTACCGCACCGGCAGTCCCCGCGACACCCGATGCGCCTGTAGGCCCCATAGTACCTGGGATACCGGGAGGACCCGTAGCACCCGCGCCGGTAGGGCCAGCTGGTAGTGTGACAGTATAGATAGCACCATTGGTCAGAGTGATAGTAGCCAGGCCATTGCCATTATCTGTGACTGTAGCTACACCTACGCCGGTAGCCCCTGTGGCACCAGCTGCTCCAGCCGGGCCGGTAGGACCAGTAGCACCTGCTATACCAGCGCTACCTGCAGGGCCTGTACTGCCTATACCCGTAGGTCCGGTAGGTCCTGTGAAACCAGCTATCCCCCCAGGTCCTGTAGCACCAGTAATACCTATAGGACCTGCTATACCAGTAGCGCCGGTAGCACCTGTAGCGCCGGCCGTGCCCGCCATATTGCAAAGGGAAAGCCAGGCTGCGCCGCTGTAGTAGTAATAGCAACCGTAAGAAAGATCATAAACCAGGAGACCTCGTGCAGGGCTGGCTATAGCGCGGCGGTGAATAGAGTCCATACGCGGTGGTAAAAAGCCCATCTGATCCGTAGATAGATCCAGTATAGCGCTCTGGTCCGGAGTGGCGGTTCCGATGCCGACATTGCGTGTCTGGGCATAGATGCCTGAGCTAAGCAGCAATAGGCATGCTGCTAGCAGAACGTAAATTTTCTTCATGCTATAGAATTGGGTTTCTGCTCAAATATACACATTTTATTAATCGTAATGACAGAGTTAGATATATGAGAACCGGTAAAACTAAAGTCCTTAATGCCTTTTGTCAAATAAAAAAAGCCGCCACGAAGTGACAGCTTGATTTATTATTCTACACAACAACAGTGACTAATATATCCTCTGGCGGATGTAATGGCCAGGTATCCACTCCCGGCCATAGGGTGTATAGCGCCAATGAGGCTGCACCCATACATCGCGATAGACCGGCGCTGCACAGTATGGCCTGTAGGCGGGAGCAGGCACGGGGACTGATACTACTATGGGGGTAGGTGCATAGTATGGACGCGGCGCACGATACCTGCGCCAGCCATGCGCACCAGCATCTATAGAAAACATGAAACCTACGATTAGAACGATAGCGAGCAAAAGGGTGTTTTTCATAACCTGAAGTTTTTGATGCATGAATGATTTGATGCTATACCGTATTACAGGTTTAATGCCAGACGTGATGTCTGATGCACAGCTTAACACTTTTATAGAACCGCTGAAAAATAAAAGGAGCCGCCCGGGGTGAGCAGCTCCTTTATAGTATCTATAATTAGAAATTTAGTCTTCTCCTCCGAAACCCTCACCTTCAGATCCCATATGAGCGGATGACTGAGAACTTCCTGCTCCGCTATCATCAGAACCTTTACGGTTCATCTTTGCCTCCATACTCAGGGTAGCATGCGGCACTACGCGGAGCCTGTTCTTATCTATCAGCTTACCAGTGGCGCGGCAGATACCGTAGGTCTTATTCTCTATGCGCACCAGTGCCATCTCCAGATCACGAATAAACTTATTAAGGCGTGCTATTTGGTTCATTAGATACTCCATCTCAGAGGTATCAGAGCCTTCTTCCATGTTCCATGCCTTATTGCCTACCTGGCTCTCAGTATGACTCTCCAGAGAGTCTTTCAGGTTACTGAGTTCCTCTCTGGCAGATGCCAATTTTTTGTCTATGATTTCTTTAAATTCTTTTAGTTCTGCGTCACTATATCTCAGTGTCGGAAACTCATAATGCGGTTGCTCCATTTTTTCCTCCTCGGGCTTTTGAATTGTGATCAATGCTTTAGCCGGCAGTTCGGACCTCACGATCCGCTTACCTTCATATCTTTCTACTGGTTTGCTTGCTTTTCCTGACTTCTTGCCAGACTGGCTGCCACTCCTGACGGGTGCTGCCGGCTGGGCTACGACCGCCTTTGGCTTTTCGGCTGCCTTTATGGGCTGCTTGGCCACTGGCGTTGGCGTTGGCTTTTTGGCAGCAGGAGTTACAGCCTTTTTAGGGGCTGGAGCAGCTTTCTTTGCTACCGGTTTAGCAGCTGGCTTAGTTACTGGCTTTGCCACTGGCTTTACTGCTTTTTTAGGAGCAGGTTGCACAGCCTTTTTCGCTAACGGCTTAGCCGCTTTCTTTATTGTTTTAGATGGAGCTGGTTTCGATGCTTTTTTTGCCACTGGCTTTACAGCCTTTTTGGGCGCTGGCTTCACTACCTTCTTAGGAGCCGGCTTTACTACCTTTTTAGGAGCTGGCTTAGCTACCTTCTTGGGAGCAGCTTTCTTGACTACCTTCTTAGGAGCAGGCTTGGCAGCCTTTTTAGGAGCCGGTTTTACAGCTTTCTTTGCAGCAGGTTTAGCAGCTTTTTTTGCTACCGGCTTCGCAGCAGGTTTTGCTTTTGCCTTGGGTGCCGGTTTGGATGCTTTCTTTGCCACAGGCTTTACGGTCTTCTTGCTCGTAGTCTTCTTACTCTTTGCCATGTCCATTAAATTTTGCGCGAAATTAGTTATTTTATTAAAAACCAATACAATAGCCATCTTGCCTTTTTAACGAAGGCGCAAATATAAAGTATTTGCACTATAATTTTAGCTTCTGGCGCACCTCATCTTTATACACTTTGCCTATGGGCAGTGCAGAGCCATCATTGAGAGATACCATATTGCCGCTCACGGCGCGTATCAGGGCTGTATTGAGGATGTATGATTTGTGTATACGGATAAACTGATCCTGCGGCAGCATCTTCTCGAGGTTTTTCAGCGCTTCGAGCGTCACCACGAAGTTGCCCTTGTCCAGGATGATCTTTACGTATTCACCCAGGCCCTCTATGTATTTGATCTCTTTGAAGAATATCTTGACGATCTTGTAGTCAGACTTGACCATGATGTAGTCAGGCTTCTCAGTGATAGCAGTAGAGTCCTGGTGCTTGTATTTCAGATAGGCCTTGGCCCGCTCCATGGCGTGATTGAATCGCTCAAATGAGAATGGCTTGACCAGGTAGTCTACCACGTCCAGGTTGAATGCATCGAGGGCCATGTCATGATTGGCGGTGGTGATGATCGTGACAGGCTTTACAGGTAGCTTCTTCAGCATCTCTATACCTGTCATGCCCGGCATCTGTATATCCAGAAACATGAGGTCCACCTTTTCCTTCTCCAGTACTGCTACGGCCTCGGCAGCATTGCTGCACTTGGCTACTACCTCGCATTCTGATAGTTTCAGCGTAAAGTTTTCGAGGATCTTCAATGATGGATATTCATCATCTACGAGCAGTGTACGGATCATGTGGCTGGTGTTTAGTGGATTGACGAATGAAGATAGATAAAAGTTTAGCGCGGCAAAGGAATTTTCATAGCTGCGGAGAAGATATTTTTCTCGTCTTCAAACTTGATCTGGCCGGATGGCTCATAGTTGATCTGGAAGCGGCGCTTCAGGTTCTGGATGCCTATGCCACCGGGGCCTTTGAGAGGCTCCAGTATAGGCGATTTACTATTCTTGACACTGAAGTAGATGTAGGAGCTGCGGGCCACGCAGGTGATATCGAGAAAGGCTTTCTTATTGGTACCAAAGTCGCCGTGCTTGAAGGCATTTTCCACCAGCGGCGTGAAGAGATTTGGCACGATCATCTTATCCTTCAGGTCGCCTTTCACCACAAAGCGGACATCTACCGGATCAGGGTATTTCAATTGAAAAAGCTCGATGATAGATGAGATACATTTCACCTCACTCTCCAGGGCTACAAAAGGATGATTGCAGTCATAGAGCATATACCGGAGCAGCTCCGATAGCTTCAGGATCATGTCTGGCGTGTTGGGGCTATTCTCCAGCGAGAGGCTGTAGATATTATTGATACTATTGAATAGGAAGTGCGGATTGATCTGCTCGCGGAGAAACTTGAGCTCTGCCTCAAACTTGATGGCCTTCAGCTCCAGCAGCTCCCGCTCAAAGTAGTAGCGCGACATAGACATGCGCAGCAGCGTACTGAGCATGAGGAAGATGAAGCAGGAGATGGCGATGAGTACCACATAGCGCACGTTGTAGGTGTAGAGCTTGATACTATCCGGCACGGAGAAGAAAGTGACCTCTATGAAGTACTGCAGCGGTGTGGCCAGTATCATCATGCCTATCATGGCAAAGGCGTATGAGCGCAGGTCTCCGCGCTCAAAGTACTCCGGCATGATCCAGAGGAAATTGATATAAAACACCAGCGAGTTGAAGATCACGATCAGCAGGTTTCGCTGGATGGCGTACTGCAGCGGGAGCGACTGGGTAGCGATAAATGTGAGGAAAGCAAAATAGAGCACCCAAAAGATGATATGCATGATCACATTCATCCTGCCGGGGCGCACCCTATTCAGGCTGTCAGATATCTCGTTCAGCTTTTTTGTCAGAGCCATACCGCTAAAATATCAAAATAATCTGCCCTGCGAGCCTACGCCACAGAGACAGCCGCTGCCGCGCGCTGCTCCTTCTGCAGTTTCTTGAGCTCACGCTTCTCCTGGCGGATATACCAGGCGCGCTTAAGGTATGGATATTGATTCAGATCGTCCTCTGTGAAATCCGGCGGCATGTCGTCATGCTTGATCACACGCTCGGCGCGGGACTTGAGCATGGCCTTGGCCAGCTGGTCAAACTTGGTCTGCAGTGCTGCCAGCGTCCACTCGCCAAAGACAGTGTGCCCACCCTCATACATCTGCACCTGGTACTCCTCGTAGGTGGTCACATAACCAGAGTAGCCATTGGCATACGGCACGAGGATCACCTGGCGGATACCCTTATCCTTGAGCGTCTCCTCGAGTGATTTGCGCAGGCGCCTGGCGGCTATAGTCGTGATCTCAAACGGGAATGCTGCCAGTGCGATATTGCCGATGGTGAATATCTGCAGCGGGAGTATGCGCGGGGTCCATGGGTGATTCTTATATCCTAT
>CAZNDJ010000136.1:0-9988 GCA_964571705.1 uncultured Chitinophagaceae bacterium | reverse complement strand
ACATTCTTGTAGAAATCTCCTACGAGCGGCAGAGCCTCCTCATCATCGCTGCTCTTCAGCTTCAGCACCATCTTGCCTTTAGCTTTCTTCACGTAGTTTGCCATAGACTCATCTATGTCATTCTCTATGAGCAGCGCATCTGCAAACTCTGACCCACCGATATTCAGGCTGGTATTGTCACCTTCCTTGAAATAATCTACATGCTTCTTAGTGATATTATCACTGATCTGGAGCTGTGTAGAGAAGTCGGCCTTCAGCTTGTTCTTAAAGTAGTTGTTTGACAGGGTGTAGATCACCTTGCTATTGGCAAAGATTGGATCATCCTTGTATGTAGTCTTGAGGAACATAGGGATGAGGCTGGTCATCCAGCCAAAGCAATGGATCAGGTCAGGAGCCCAGCCAAACTTGCGGACAGTCTCCAGTGCTCCCTTGCAGAAGAAGATCATGCGATCTGAGTTATCCTCGTAGAAGTGGTTGTTTTCGTCTTCAAATACTGCTTTGCGTTTGAAAAAATCCTCGTTATCCAGAAAGTAGACCTGCAGGCGTGCACCGGGCAGGGAGGCTACTTTTATCACTAGTGGGTAGTCTTCATCGTTTATGATCACATTGATACCAGAGAGGCGTACTACTTCGTGCAGGCGGTGGCGGCGCTCATTGATGTTTCCAAATTTTGGCATCAGCACCCGGATTTCCATTCCGTTATCTTGCAGGTATTTAGGGAGAGAGTTGGCTATTTTTGCGGCTTGAGTCAGATTGATATAAGGGTCCATTTCATGGGTCACTATCAGAATTCTCTTTTTCTCCATCTCTGTGAATTTTCGTGTGAACTAATAAACTTGTATAAATTGCGTCTGCAAAGATACTAATAATTATTTTAAAGTTTACAAAACGCTACACTGTGCGTAATATTGTGAACACTTCGTATGCAGATAATTAACACTATTCAAGATATTCAAAATCAAATTTTTGAATTAAAAAAGCAGGGTAAAAAAATAGGATTTGCTCCCACCATGGGCGCCCTGCATGAGGGTCATGTGTCCCTGATCCGGCAGTCCCGCCGCGAAAACGACGTGACAGTCTGCTCCATTTTTGTCAACCCGACACAATTCAATGATCCTAATGACTTTGAGAAGTATCCTATCACGCTGGAGGGGGACATGCAGAAGCTGATCATAGCAAAATGCGACATCCTTTTCCTCCCCTCAGTGGCCGAAATGTATCCTAAAGGTTTTAAGAACCCGCAGGCACTTGATTTTGGTTTTTTGGCAGATACACTGGAGGGTGAGTGGCGTCCGGGGCACTTTGCTGGTATGGCTCAGATCGTAGAGAAACTGCTACGGGCTGTCACGCCTGATAGGCTGTATATGGGCCAGAAGGACTACCAGCAAGCCATGATCTGCTCCGATATGATCCGCCAGCTGCGGCTCAAGACCAAACTGGTACTCTGCCCCATCAAACGGGAGAAGGATGGACTGGCCATGAGCAGCCGCAATGTACGTCTCGACAAGAAGTCCCGCCTCAGGGCCGTGGAGATCAGCAAGACGCTACGCAGCATGAAAGCCTCCCTACGTAGGCAGTCAGCAGGAGGAAGCATATCAATAATCGATACAGAAAAGAAAGGCTACGCACGCCTTGCAGCCTTCCCCGAATTCAAAATAGAGTACATCGCTATCCGCAACGCTAAGACGCTCAAGCCCGTCAAAAATGTAGCTGAAAATACACCGCTCGTAGCGCTGGTAGCGACGTGGATAGGCGGGGTGAGACTGATAGATAATATGCTGCTATAAGAGCCTGCAGCTTACTTGTTCTTATCTATACAAAGCAGTGCCTCCTGTAAAATTGCGGCCTGGGATTTACCTTTAGCACTGTACGTGTAGTCTGCATCAGCGCAGGTAACGCGCGAAAACTTAACACTTTTCATTTTGGCTATCTGATCAGCATTTAATTTAAATGATACAGAATTATTCCAGATTCTTCCATTTTGTACTATAGGGGCACCATCTTCTGGCTCAGATATTTCAGTCTTATCTACTATCAGCTCTATGGATGTCTGGTCTTCAAAATATAGAATTACTTTACTGCCTTCGTGGATAGTCTGAATGTCTCTAAACTCCAGATTCAAATAAAGAAAATACAGGCCATTGAGAGTGGGACTATAGCTTATACTGGCATGTGCAAACATGGGAGCCGCCATGGCCTGAGAGGAAGTGCCGATCTTTTGCAATTTGCCATCGATGTCTCCATTACTTAGCTTGGAACACTGGGCAAATGAATAGAGCGAGCAAACTGTCAGCGCAAATAGAAACACTGTTTTTTTCATTGGATTTGCTTTTTATTTTAGTTTTTACGTAAATTATTAGCAAATATAATCCTAAAAATGTTTTCTCAGAATAGTTGTCGCCTTTTAACAAAAAAAATTAGCTACTTACTTTGCTCAAAAGTACCGCTCAGCGTCGTCACTTCCTTCAGCATATTGCCGCCGGTTTTGATCTTGAAGCGCCAATCAAACTCACCCGTAGTAAGTTTAACAAAGCTGCTCGGTATAGCCCATACTTTTATCACCTTGGCATCAGGGGCATCAGCAGGCTTACCTTTCTCCTGAAAGCAGATAGTAATAATATGATTGGGCACATCTATCACAGAGTAGGCATCATAGTCCGCACTCAGGTCTACTACGCCCTGCTCTGTAGTCAGTTGAGCTGATACTAATGGACCGTCATAGCTTGCGAGCTTTACACTTAGCTTTACTTTACCAGTCTCTGACTGCGCGGTCAAGGCAGCCTCCCGCGCCATAGCACTAGTAGATATTGCCATCATCAGTACCGCAGCCATTGTAGTTATCAGGTATTTCATCTTGATTATTTATTAGTAGCCAAATACTTCCTCCAGGCTAAGTTCCTTCACCGTACCGAGTGCCTCCAACACTTTGAAGTCCACATTTTCCTTCTTGCCTATCACCAGGTAGGTGACCGGCTTGCCCTTTACGTGTTTATTGAAGAATGTTTGCAGATCTACCATAGACATGCCAGGTATCTGTGTGTACATGTCCTTACGGATATCATAATTCAATCCACGCTTGCGTGCCCGGTCATAGGCCGCAAAGATATTTTCCCCGGTGATCCACTCACTCTCCAGTGTACGCAGGGCTGCTGACCTTACACCTTCGTACTGCTTAGGTACTTCTACCATATTATTGAGCAGGCTGCTCATTTGCTTCATAGCCGTCTCCAGTTTATCAGCCTGTGTACCTACATAGCACTGCAGGTAGTGCGACTCATAGGCATACTGCGGCGCGGTGAAGCCACTATTGACAGCATAGGCCAGGCCCATTTTTTCGCGCACCTCCTGAAAGAGAATGGAGGACAGGCCAGAACCGTAATAATCATTATACAGCGTTATATAAGGGAAGAAGCTCTTATTAAACTTCTCATCCTTGCCCAGCATGACCACCTCCGCCTGCTTCATATTATAATTGCAGAAATAAACGGTAGGCTTATCCAGTGGCTGCTCTGGGAATGGAACCTCATCAGACTTGACAGCAGGTGCGGCCGTGTGACCGGCAAAAAGCGCAGTCACCATGCCTTTCACATCTTCCGCCTTGCGCTGCCCATAGTAGTAGATATCATTTGGCACACTCAGCACCTGGCTGGCTACAGCCAGCAACTGCTCCGGATTGGCTGCTTTCAGTTCCTTTTCTGACAGCGTATTGGTAAACGGGTTCTTAGCACCATACTTCACATAGTTGGTCATAGCCTGCTGGAGTATGATCCCCTTATTGGTCTTGGCATTGGCGCGTTTCTTCAGCACATCAGCCACGTAGTTGTCATACACTGTCTTATCCACCTTAGGATGGCTGAGATACTCAGCCAGCAGTGCCAGGCCCCTGTCCAGATTGTCCTCCAGGCCAGATAGCTTTACTATCACCCTATCCCTGCCGGCAGAGACGCTATAGGACACTCCTATTTTATAAAACTCCTTTTTCAGGTCGCCTATGCTATACTTATCCGTACCCAGCAGCGCCATATACTCTATGGCCGGGCCTATATTTTTATCATCATCAGTACCCCGTTCGAATACGTAGCTCAGTGAGAAAGTCTTATTCAGATCATTGTGCACATAGCGGAATGGAGCTACACCGGCATTCTTCAGCGTAGTCATGTCCTTGTCAAAGTCTACAAACTTTGCCTTGATATTTGGTACCTGTATCTTGTCAAAGCTGGCCTTGAAGGCAGAGGTGCTATCTTTATTCAGCGTCACAGGCGTGATCTTTGGCTTGTCTACTTTATGGCGGTTAGGCTCACCGGCGCGCTTGTAGCACACTGCATAGTTGTCCTTAAACTTCTCATTGGCAAACTTCACGATGTCCGCCTTCGTGATCTTGGCCAGCAGGTCCAGCTCCTGTACCCTGTATGACCATGGTATGTCTTTCACAAAGGCGTCCATGATCTCACCGGCCACAGCGCGGTTGCTCTCTTTGCTTTTCATTTTTGCCAGGCGGATATTCTGCACGATAGCCGGGATCAGCGCATCGTCAAAGTCGCCCTTCTTGATCAGCTCTACCTGAGAGATGAGCAGATCTTTGAGCTCCTCCATGGTCTGGCCCTGCTTAGGCTCACCATAGAGTTTGAAGAGGGAGTAGTCCTTCAGCGGATTGACGTATGAGCTGGCTGAGAGTGCCTTTTGCTTTTGCACTATATTGACATCTATCAGTCCGGCTGTACCATTGGAGAGTATCATATCTACCATACGCGCCATGAGCGCATCTCTGGTGCCATCTCCATCCAACCTATAGCCTATAAAGAGGTGCTCCTTTGTAGGTCCCTTGATCTCTGCAGTCTGTATCTGTGTGAGTGCCACAGGAGCCTGCTTTACAAAGGCCGGTATCGGCTTCGCAGCCCATTTGCCGAAATGTCTTTCTATATCCGCCGCAGCCTTGTCCGGGTCTACATCACCTACCAGTATCACTGCTATATTGTTAGGATTGTAGTAGGTATCAAAGTAGTTGTGGATATTGACCATTGATGGATTTTTGAGATGCTCACCACGGCCTATGGTGGTCTGCGTACCATATGGATGGTTTGGCATGAGCATGCTGTCTACGGCAAATCCCGACCAGCGGATATCATCATCCTGGTTGCGGTTAAACTCCTCATACACCGTCTCCAGCTCTGTATGGAAGAGGCGCAGTACCAGTGTGGAGAATCGCTCACTCTCCAGTGTAGCCCACTTGTCTATACTGTTTGATGGTATATCGTTTACATATACCGTCATATCATTGCTGGTAAAGGCATTGGTACCACTGGCGCCTATAGAGGCTACCATCTTGTCATACTCGCTCGGTATGGCATAGTCAGATGCCAGTTTTGACACGCTGTCTATCTCATGATATAGCTCGCGTTTCTTTGCTTCATCGTTTTCTTTCAGGTGCTGCTCATACAAGTTTGATATTGCATTCAGGTACTGGCTCTCCTTTGCCCAGTCACGTGTACCATATTTCTGAGTACCCTTAAACATCATATGCTCCAGATAGTGCGCCAGGCCAGTGGTCTGAGCTGGGTCATACTTACTACCGGCCTTGACCGCGATCATGGTTTGTACACGCGGCGCCTCTTTATTGACGGAGATAAAGACCTTGAGGCCATTGGTGAGTGTATATTCCTTTACTCCATACATATCATTGGATAGCAAAGGTGTAGATTTAACAGATTGTCCAATGACTGACTGCATAAACATGACGGTGGTTATAATTATGAAACTTGCCGCTCTTGACAACATATATTAAATGCTTTATTTTGGGGGAAGTTTTCCCGGAATGAGGCAAACATAATTAAATAATAGCAGTTAACCCCCCAAGGCTTATGGCTCGGAAAACGTCTGATAATATCGATATAAACGCACTGCTTGGAGGTTCCTTTCTCTACAGAAGCCCTAAGGGCAAAACGCTCGAAGAACGCTATACTCCTTTCAATCAATATGTAGACCTGCTGAAACTGAATGGCGTCTATCCATTCAGCCGCACCGTGGCATCTACACTGGGCCCGGAGGTCTACCTGACCAATACCTGGGCAGATGAAGATACTCCCTGCCTCAATTTTGGCTCACAGGACTATATGGGCATGACCAACCATCCGGCTGTGATACAGGCAGCCAAAGATGCAATCGAAGAATTTGGTGTGACCTCAGGAGGTACGCCTGTACTGGGCGGGCGCAATACACTGACCAATAAACTCGAGAAGAAACTCGCCGAGGTACTGCACATGGAGCAGGCCCAGGTTTTTGCCAGCGGATGGAGTGCCTGCTTCGGTGCCATAGCAGGTCTGGTCACACACAAGGACTATATCGTGATGGACATGCTGCAGCACAACTCATCCGATGTAGCGGCCAACTATGCTACTGAACATGTCTACAAGTTCAAGCATAATGACCTGGAGGACCTGGAGAAAAAGCTGCGCTTCTGCACAGATCGGGTAGGCACAGGAGCCATCTTTGTGCTCATAGAGTCACTATACTCTATGAACTCAGACGGACCGGATCTGCCCGCAGTCTACGCGCTCTGCCAGAAATACCAGGCTATCCTTATTATAGATGTTGCGCATGACTTTGGCTGTATGGGGGAAGAAGGCCGCGGGCTACTCGAGACCATAGACCTGAAAGCTGCGAAAGATATCGTGGTCATGGGCTCGTTTAGCAAGACCCTCTGCAATCCCGGGGGATTCGTAGCAGGACCACGTGTGATCCGACAGCAGATCGAGATTTTTTCTCCTTCATATACCTTTGCCTCTAGTATATCTACCATCTCCTGCGCTGTCATATACAAGGCTCTTGAAATAGCATTTTCTGATGAGGGCAAAGATATCCGCAGGAAGCTGCTAGACAATATCAAATTTGCCATCGATGAGCTCAATAAAAGAGGCTTTTATACTAATGGAATTCCGAGCCCATTTGTACCTGTACTGATAGGTGACTCCAGGCTTGCCCGCCTGCTGTCCAGGGAGATACTTTCCATGGGCCTCGTAGCAAATCTGATCGAATTTCCTGCAGTACCTCGCAATCAGTCTATCATCCGCTTTCAGATGATGGGCGGCATGACCCGTGAGCAGATACTACAGGCCGTAGATATCATGCATAAGGGTATCATCCGCTCGCAGGAGCTACTGCTCAATGCCAAGGTAGATGCTATAGAAATATTGCCCGAAGAGTAAAGCTTCACCGTCTGAAACTAAAAACGGCTAACTGTCGTTAGCCACTGGCATGATACATATATAAGATCAGGCCTCCTTTTGAGGCTGTACTTTAGGTATGCTGAAGTAGAAGGAAGATCCTGCACCCGGCTCAGAATCCACCCAGATTTTGCCATTCAGGCGGTCCACTATTTTGCGACAGATAGACAGCCCGAGGCCGGTACCCGGGAAGTTGTGCTTATTATGCAGTCTTTGGAATGGTTCAAATATCTGCTGCGCGTACTGCTTGTCTATGCCTATGCCATTGTCTTGTATGCAGTAGGTCACATGGCCCGGCTCTTCCGTACAGATGATACGGATCACTGGGCTGGCAGCTGTATTATACTTTATACCATTCTGGATCAGATTTTGCATCAGCTGTTTGATGGCATTTTTGTCTGCCATGAGCGGGTGCAGCGGCTCATTGATATACACTTTCACATTGCGCTCCTGCATCAGTAGCTGCAGGCCGGAGAGGACATCATCCAGCAGTCCCTCCATATCTACCGGCACACAGTTGATCTCTTTCTTATTTATAGTAGAGTATGACAGCAGGTCTTTGATCAGCGCCTGCAGGTTAGAGGCACCCTTTACCGCGTAGTCTATATACTCCATAGCATCGGGATCGAGTCTGGACTCATACTTGCGGCGCAGGAGCTGCATATAGTTTGAGATCATACGCAGCGGCTCCTGCATATCATGCGAGGAGATATAGGCAAACATCTCCAGATCTTTGTAGCTTTCCTGCAGGTCTGTAGTTTGCTTTTCTATCTGCTCCAGGTATTCCCTGTGACGTTGGAAACTGCGCGTCTGGCTCAGAAAGTTTGCACTGCTTTCACCATCATTATCCATGCCCCGTACGATAGTCTCCAGCCATATGTATTTACCTTCCTTATTGAGAAATCGGTACTGGAATACATTGTCCTCGTCCTGAGGCCTGTGATTGGCTATATGGCGGTTGTATAATTCCCTATCCTCAGGATATATAAACCGGCTTGCCGATTTACCTGAAAGCTCCCCAGGCAGGTAGCCGGTCAGCGAGTAGATGGAGGGACTTACAAAATCGAACTCGCCATTAGGTCTGTGAGTACAGATGATGTCTGCTGAGTTCTCTGCGAGGAGACGGTATTTCGCTTCATTCTCTGCCAGTTGCTCTTCCATATTAAAGCGCTTCACCATCAGGAGCATAAGAGCAAACTCTGATGCCACAAAGGCAATATAAAAGTCTTCTACGGAAGACGAGTTGCCGTGAGATAGTACTCCTATACTACATATAAAGGCTGTGTTGAGCACGATACATGCCAGCAGCGAGTTCTTGCTATTGAAAAAGAGGCTGGATACAAAGAAATAGATAATGTACTGATAGCTAAGTTTGTCTTCAAAATGGCTGGTAGCTACCAGTGTAGCGTTAGACAGGTCGAGCAGGTAGATAAAGACATTGCCGCAATTGCGGATGTTTGCCTTGCCACGGTCAGTGTACGTAGCCAGGAGGATAAACAAACCCATCAAGGCTTGCAGGATATTGATGGTCTGATAGTGGTACAGCTCCGTCCCGGTGATTCCAAATATAAAACACGCTAATGAGGTAGTGCCTATCACGATCCTCACTATTGATTCCTCCGAGGCTGTCCAGTTCTCAAACAAACCGGTAAAGCGCTCTGATAGTACCCTGATCATATCCATGAGCGATCTCGAAGGCTTCTTGTAATAGAAGCCTTTGGCAGAGGTCAGTGGCGGGGTGTAGCCTATGGTTTTGTCTATATGCACGGTATATAAAAGTCTTGGTTCGGACTGTCATATACGGCAAAATGTTGATAAGGTTACCGGAACCCAGATGACAAAGGTCTGTTTAACAGTTGTCTATCAGATAAAACAAGTATTTACATGTATTTGAATCTGAGCGGCCTAGAGACCGGATCAATCATAATCCAGATCCAGGCCCAGCTCCTTCTGGAAGCGGCGCAGGGCTGGGTTGAGATCCATCAGGCGCTCCAGTTTATCCTTTGGGGTAAAGAATTTCTGGGTAGCTTCAGCTTGTTGCGCTACATCTACTATCATGTGGGGGTTGAATCCGATCCTTCTATGTATATATGCCTTAAAAGCCGGTAAAATGTCGTTAAAGCGGCTTCGCTGGAGATCGCTGTCAAAAAGGAGTGAGATGGTAGCATCAGATACCTTGGGCGTGATGCCGTCCATGATAGAGGCAGTCCCTCCCTTGTTCTCGCGGATACTATCAGCATAGTCTGCCCACAGCTGCAGCACATTCTCCTGATTAAACTCCCGGATCATAGGGCCGGAGCCGTTCAGC
Organism: uncultured Chitinophagaceae bacterium; assembly: GCA_964571705.1. Classification (GTDB taxonomy): domain Bacteria; phylum Bacteroidota; class Bacteroidia; order Chitinophagales; family LD1; genus UBA1941. Next base: position 460 of record CAZNDJ010000136.1, on the reverse strand, counting down.
TCATCCTCTTCGGCCTGTTGCTTCTTCTTAGTGATCTCATGGATATTATCGAGGGAGATCAGCTTAGATGATTTTTTCACAGCAGAGTCCTTGTCCGATGCCATGCGTGGCTGCGCAGCGGCAGGGCGTGCAGCGGCTGTGGCACCACCCTGAGTAGTGGTGGCAGGTTGTACTTTGGGCGCCACGGGATCTATACCTCCTTTGGCGGCCTCGGTTATGATTATGCTAGAGCTTTTTTTTTTGAAGCCTCGGCAGCCTCTACAGTCGCGTTGACATAGCACATCTTGATCAGGGCCAGCTCTACAGAGAGGCGCTTATTCTTAGATTGTTTGTAGTTCACATCGCACTGATTGCCCAGGTAGAGACAGTTTATCAGAAAGCTCTCTGAGGCCATATTGGTCTGCTCCAGGTAGCGCTTTTTGATAGAGTCGCTGATCTCCATCAGGCGGAGTGTATCTAT
>CAZNDJ010000135.1:0-9997 GCA_964571705.1 uncultured Chitinophagaceae bacterium | reverse complement strand
CAGTGTGAAGAACACTGCAAGGGCTGTCAATAGTTGTTTGATTGCCTTCATGTCTAAGGGGGTTGTTGTTTAAATGTGTATTAGGGTTTATTAAAAAATTAATGCGAAAGATATAGAGACGACAATGCAGTGAGCCTATGCCCACCGCATTGCCTGCCCGCTTGAGCGGTCGATTAGTTTATTACCTGGAATTTCTTGCTCAGTACCACCTCCTTGCCGGCAGATGGAGTGAGCTTTACGCTCAGCACATAGTTGCCCGCAGCATATGAAGAGCAGTCAAAGCTGTGGATCTGCTTGCCATCTACATAAGCCTCGCTCAGCGTGTAGTCGAGCTTTTGACCTACGATGTCATACAGTTCTACTTCTACCTTGCCACTCTGGTTAAATTCATAACCGAACCAGAGTTTAGCGTTAGTAGGGTTAGGATATACGCTGAATGCACCATCTGCTTCCTTCTCGATATCGAGGAGGCCGTTTACTACGTCATTAGGCTGCTGGAAGCCCTGCGTCAGGATCGTGCTGCCCTGAGAGAGCGTGGTGATGACAGGCTCACCTACTGTAGATGACAGGCTATATCCGTTAGATCCGGTAGAATAATTTCCCGCTGTAGCGATGACAGTCGGAGAGAGCGTTTGGGCATTCGCGGCATGTATCGCTGCGAAAACTATGACTGCGAGTAATGCTTTCTTCATGATATTGTGGTTGTGGTTTAGAAGCCTAAAACTAAGCAATGTGCCTCAATCCGGCAAATTAGTTTCTAACATTAATATAAAATACGTGCCTTGATGGTGCTTTTTACCCCTTTGAGCAGTGCAAAAGCCTCGTCAGAAAGGCGCGTGTCGATGTCCAGAACCACGTAGCCTATGCTATCGTTAGTCTTCAGATATTGACCTAAGATATTGATTCCGTGCGAGTAAAGCTTGGAATTTATCTCACCAAGGACACCCGGCACGTTACTGTGGATATGTAGGATGCGGTGTGTACGGGCCTGCAGTGGCAGATTGAGCTGTGGTACGGTATGGGATCCATTTGAGGCACCACGCTCCAGATAATTGAGCAGTTTCGAGGTTACGTCCAGGCCGATATTGAGTTGAGCCTCCTCGGTAGAACCACCGATATGTGGGGTGAGGATCACGTTTGGCAGGCCTTGCAGGACTGTCTGAAACTTCTCTCCATTTTTTTCCGGCTCCTCAGGGAATACGTCTACAGCGGCCCCCGTCACTGTGCCATTTTTGATAAATGCCCTCAGTGCATCCAGATCTACTACATCTCCGCGACTGTAGTTTATGAGTATCGTACCCTTCTTCAGATAGGATAGTGTCTGCTCATTGATCATATTGCGCGTGCCTGCATCACTAGGTACGTGCAGCGTCACGATATCAGCCTTCTTCAGCAGCTCCCGCAGAGAGCGCACTTGCTTGGCATTGCCATGTGGCAGTTTAGGCTCCAGGTCATAGTACAGCACATCCATGCCCAGTGCCTCTGCCAGTACGGATACCTGCGAGCCAATATTGCCATAACCTACTATACCCATAGTCTTGCCGCGCATCTCATAGCTTCCTTTGGCATCTTTCTGCCAGGTACCCTCGTGTGCCGCTTTATTCTTATCCGGTATACGCCGGATCAGCATGATGGATGAGCCGATGACCAGCTCCGCCACAGAGCGTGTATTGGAGAAAGGGGCATTGAACACTGCTACACCTTTCCGGGTAGCTGCCAGCAGGTCTACCTGATTGATGCCTATGCAGTAGCAGCCTATAGCGAGGAGCTTGTCTGCTTTGGATAACACCTTCTCAGTGACTTGTGTCTTGGAGCGGATACCTAGCAGGTGCACACCTTTGATCTCGGCCATCAGTTCTTTTTCACTGATCGCACCGGATAACTTCTTGATGGTGGCATACCCGGCATCTTTCATTTCTTCTACAGCTGCGTCACTGATGTTTTCCAGCAGCAGTATTTTGATCTTGTCTTTGGGGTAAGAGGTAGTTTTATTCTTCGTCATTCTAGTGAGTGGTACTGGCTGCACACTGTATGATCACAGCGCTGCCATTTTATTTTTAGTATCGAGAAACTCTGTCCAAATCTCATTCACAATATCCGCAGCCGGCATGACCTGCCGTATCGTAGCAGCTATCTGGCCTATCTCCAGCTCGCCCTCTATCATATCTCCTTCAAACATGCCTTTCTTGGCACGGGCACGGCCCAGTATCTCCATCAGGTCACTGGCATCTGCCCCTTTATCCTCTGCCTGCTGTACCAGTTTGTAAAATTCATTTTTGATGAGACGTACGGGCACTACTTTTTTCATAGAGAGCTTGGTATCGCCCTCTTTTAGGCTTGCCACTTTATCCTTGAAGGCGGGATGCGCCGATGACTCCTCACTGCATACGAACCGCGTACCTATCTGTACCCCATCTGCACCGAGGGCCATAGCTGCGAGCATGGCTTTGCCGGAGGCTATGCCTCCTGCTGCTATCACGGGCAGCTGTACCGCCTCACACACTGACGGTATCAGGCATAGTGTAGTGGTCTCCTCGCGGCCATTATGCCCGCCGGCCTCAAAGCCCTCTGCTACGATAGCATCTACGCCCGCATCCTCGCACTTCTTTGCCAGCACCGAGCTGGCTGTGACGTGTACTACTTTGATGCCTTTGTCCTGCAGCGTTTTCGTCCAGACCTTAGGAGATCCCGCAGAGGTGAACACCGCGGGTACCTGCTCCTCTATAATGATTTGTATATGCTTCTCAATATCGGGGTAAAGCAGTGGCACATTAACGGCGAAGGGCTTATCGGTATGCGCCTTGCACTGGCGTATATGCTCGCGCAGTACATCAGGATACATAGAGCCGGAGCCTATCTGGCCCAGGCCTCCTGCGTTGCTCACGGCTGCGGCCAGACGCCAGCCACTGCACCAGATCATGCCAGCCTGTATGATGGGATATTGTATGCCGAATAGTTTTGTGATCCTATTGTCCATATTACTTATTTGCTACCCTCACCGCGCAGGTCTATCTCTGTATTGTCACCGATATTAAGGCTTTGCGTATTGCCGTGTATGGTGGTATCGCTTCCTATCAGGGAGTTTTGCAGCGTGACGCTCTCCAGCTTTGAGAAGCTACCGATAACAGAATTTTTGATTAGCGAATTACTTACCTCTGAGTTTTCTCCTATAGTGACATAGGGGCCTATGATCGAGTTGCGGATCTTTGCACCTTTGGAGATGTGATAGGGAGAGATGAAAATGCTATTGTCCTTCACGCTCTCTGTACCGGTCTTATCTCCGTTTTTGCGCAGCAGGATAGCATTGGTCTCGAGGAGGATATCCTTTTTACCCACATCAAACCAGTGCTCTACCTTATAGCTCTTGAACCGTACACCGTCCGCTATCATATGCTGCAGCGCATTGGTCAGGTAAAATTCATTGTTTGTGCGCTCGTTATTTTGCACGATGCTATCCAGCGCTTTGAAAAGTGCTTTGGTATCACGTATGAAATAAAAGCCGACCAATGCCATATTGGACTTTGGTATGTTAGGCTTTTCTACCAGATTTTTGATGAAGCCCTCGTTATCCAGTTCTGCCACGCCAAAGGCGCGGGGGTCTTCTACCTTCTTGATACAAAGTGTCGAGTATTCAAAAGAAAGGATGGTCTTGATATCAGCATCCAGGATCGTATCGCCCAGCTGTATGATGAGAGGTTTCTCCTGATCTACATAATTTTTTGCTGTATAAATGGCATGGCCCAAGCCGCTCCGCTCCTCCTGGGTCACAAAACTTGATTTGATGTCCGGATAATTGGCCTCCACATACTCGCGGATCTTCTCGCCCAGATAGCCGATCACAAATATGAAATCAGTGACACCGTTTTCGAGGAGGTTCTCTATAATATAGCCGAGGATGGGTTTGCCGGCTACAGAGATCAGCGCTTTGGGCTGTGTATATGTGAGAGGCCTGAGTCTTGTTCCAGCTCCCGCCACCGGGATGATAGCTTGCATACTGCTGCGTTTGGGGTATAAATTTAAGATTTTATGCCGAAGCGGGAGGTGATATTATACAGTCACCCCTCCTACCCCTGCTGTATAAATAATTCTTGGAAACCTGCCATCGTTTGATATACATTTGGGCACACAAAAACGACAATATATGCAGAGAGATACCACCATTTTTGACCTGATCAATAAGGAACTCCACCGCCAGCGCGAAGGTATAGAGCTGATCGCATCAGAAAACTTCACCTCGGCGCAGGTCATAGAGGCCATGGGTAGCTGCCTGACCAATAAATATGCAGAGGGCCTGCCGGGCAAGCGCTACTATGGCGGCTGCCAGGTGGTAGATGAGGTAGAGACACTGGCCATAGAGCGTATCAAGCAGCTGTTTGGCGCTGCCTGGGCCAATGTGCAGCCGCACTCTGGGGCGCAGGCCAATGCAGCAGTGATGCTAGCCTGCCTCAAGCCGGGAGACAAACTGCTCGGCTTTAACCTCTCTCATGGTGGCCACCTGAGCCACGGCTCCCCGGTCAATCTCTCCGGCAAAATATACCACGCTACACACTATAATGTGGAGCCGGATACCGGCCGCGTAGATATGAATAAAGTGCGCGAGATAGCTCAGAAAGAACGCCCAAAGCTGATCATCTGCGGTGCATCTGCCTATAGCCGTGACTGGGATTATGCGACCTTCCGCGCCATAGCTGACGAGGTGGGCGCCATCCTGCTGGCCGATATCGCACACCCGGCAGGTCTCATAGCAGCCAAGCTGCTGAATGATCCGATGCCACACTGCCACATCATCACTACTACCACACACAAGACCTTGCGGGGACCACGCGGCGGCCTGATCATGATAGGTAAAGACGGCGATAATCCGTTTGGTGAAAAAACGCCGAAGGGTGAGCTAAAATCTCTGTCTGCGGTCCTGGATGCGGCCGTATTCCCGGGTACGCAGGGTGGTCCGCTGGAGCACGTGATAGCAGCCAAGGCCGTGGCTTTTGGCGAGGCGCTGACGGATGAGTTTAAACAATATCAGGTGCAGGTGCAGAAGAATGCCAAGGCACTGGCAGATGCTATGCTGGCAAAGGACTATAAGATCATCTCCGGTGGTACAGACAACCACATGATGCTGATAGACCTGCGCAATAAGAACATATCTGGCAAGCAAGCCGAGAACGCGCTGGTGAAAGCTGACATCACTGCCAATAAGAATATGGTGCCGTATGACGACAAATCGCCATTTGTCACCTCTGGTATCCGCCTCGGTACTCCGGCTATCACTACCCGTGGTATGAAGGAAAATGACATGGCTCAGATAGCTACCTGGATAGACCGCCTGGTGGTAGATATCGAGAATGAAAGCAATATAGCCAAGGTGAAAGCCGAGGTGAATGAGTACATGAAGCAGTTTCCACTGTACTGATTGACCTAAGGTTTACTAATTTTACCTGCTCCTTTACTAAAACAAGGACCAGCATTTAGCCTTTTGTCTTCTTCCGTCACATACGCCGATGTACTGCTGCCGCTGGCGCTGCCGCAAAACTATACCTATGCCATCCCGTTTGACCTGGTGCCATTTGTCAAAGTGGGCCACAGGATCATCGTACAGTTTGGCAAGAATAAGTTCTATACGGCGATCGTAAAGCGCATCCATCGCGAGAAGCCGGTCTTTGAGCCAAAGCTGCTGGAGTCTCTGGCAGATGAGCATCCTATCGTGACAGAAAATCAACTCCGCCTCTGGAAGTGGATGTCAGACTACTACCTCTGCACTGAGGGAGAAGTGATGCAGGCTGCGCTGCCCGCCGGACTGAAGCTATCCAGCGAGACCAAGATCATCCTCAATGAATTTTATGAAGGGGACTATGATAGCCTGAACAATGAAGAGTTTCTGATAGTACAGGCACTGCGGGAGCAGCGGGAGACTACTGTACCGCAGATACAGGATATGCTGCAGCGCAGGAACGTGTATCCATACCTGCGTACGCTATTCAATCTGGGCATCGCGCTATCCTCAGAGGAGGTCATTGAGAAATTTAAACCCAAAACTGAGACCTATGTGCGGCTGTACGAGTCATATCAGGAGGAAGAAAACCTGAAGCAACTCTATAGTGACCTGGAGCGCGCACCCAAGCAGCTGCAACTCCTACTGGCATTCAGCCAGCTCAACCTCAAGAACCGCTATGTAAAAAAGAATGAGCTGCTGGCACTGAGCCAGAGTGATGCAGCCACACTGAAAAGACTGGTTGAAAAGAAAGTATTCCAGGAGTATAAAGTGGAAGTGTCCCGTCTGGGTACTTTTCATGATGAGGATATCAATACCGCAAACCTCAGCGAGGATCAGCAGCGGGCTATAAATGAAATAGACGGGCACTTTCTGGATAAAAGTACGGTACTGCTGCACGGTGTGACCTCCAGTGGCAAGACCCAGGTCTACATAGAGAAAATGGCAGAAGTGATTCGCGAGGGTAAACAGGTACTGTATATGCTGCCGGAGATCGCGCTCACCGCACAGATCATCAATAGGCTCCGCAAATACTTTGGCAACCAGATCGGCATCTACCACTCTAAGTTTAACCAGAATGAGCGGGTAGAAATATGGAATAAGGTGCTAAATGGCGAGTACAAGCTGGTCGTGTCTGCACGATCGGGATTGTTCCTCCCATTCCGCGATCTCGGCCTGGTGATCGTAGATGAGGAGCACGACAATTCCTTCAAGCAAATGGACCCTAATCCGCGTTATAATGCGCGGGATATCTCTATAGTACTGGCGCGCTACTTTGATGCCAAGGTGATCCTGGGCTCCGCCACGCCATCACTGGAGAGCTATCAGAATGCGGAGCGCGGCAAGTACGGCCTGGTAGAAATGACCAAACGCTATGGCAATGTATCACTGCCGCAGATAGTGGTAGAAGACATCAAACGCGAGCGCAGGAGGATGGCCATGCATCACTCCTTTACGCAGACACTCACAGTGGCTATACAGGAGGTACTGGCCAATAAGGAGCAGGCGATATTGTTTATCAATCGTCGTGGCTTCTCACAGTACCAGACCTGCCGCACTTGTGGATTTGTATATAAATGCCGCAACTGTGATGTGAGCCTGACCTACCACAAGTTTCAGAATAAACTGATATGCCACTACTGCGGCTATACTGAGCCGGTAGGCCGCGCCTGCAAAAGCTGCGGCACTATAGACCTCGATATAGTAGGTATGGGTACCGAGCGCATAGAGGAGGAGATAGCAGAGTTGTTTCCCGAGGCTCGTGTGGGGCGCCTGGACCTCGATACTACCAGGGGCAAGCATGGCCACAGCACGGTGATAGCATCATTTGAAAATCGTGAGGTAGATATACTGGTGGGCACACAGATGGTGACCAAAGGCCTCGATTTTGAGCACGTGAGCCTGGTGGGCATCGTGAATGCTGATCATGCGTTGTACTTCCCCGGATTCCGGAGCAATGAGCGGGCCTTTCAGGTGATGATGCAGGTGGGTGGCCGCGCAGGGCGCAAGCAGAAGCAGGGCAAGGTGATTATCCAGACCAGCAATCCGCAACACCGGATCATCAAGCAGGTAGTGGAGCATGATTTCGCTTCTTTCTACCGGGCTGAGATGCAGGAGCGGCAGCAGTTTCACTATCCGCCATACTCTCGGATGGTGCATATCACACTACGTCACAAAGAAGTAGCGATGGTAGAGAAAGCAGCGCTCTTCCTGGCTAATAATCTCCGCAAAAAGCAAATAGGTGAAACCCTCGGACCCACCACACCGCTGATCTCAAAGGTGCGTAACTACTATCTGCGCGACATCATCATCAAAACGGATCATCGCACCAACGACCTTCAAACATTTAAACTAGCGATCAAAGATTGCCTGGATATGCTGCGGGCAGATAAGGAGCTAAAGAGTGTTTGGATCAGTGTGGATGTGGATCCGTGATTTTTACGCCTCAGCTATCACCTTCAATTCAATCGCTATCGGCGAAGGCAGAGAAGTTATTTCCACTGTAGTCCGGCAAGGTTGATTCTCCTTGAAATACTCTGCGTAGATGCGATTGTACGTGGTAAAGTCGCGCTTCATATTAGTGAGGAAGACTGTGACGTCCACGATCTTCTCCCAGGAGCTGCCTGCTTCTTCCAGTGCAGTCTTCACGTTTCGGAAAACAGAATGGACCTGCGCCTCAAAGTCAAAGCTTTTGTAATTGCCATACTTATCCAGCTCCAGCCCGGGGATGTTATCACTGCCAGCTTCACGAGGCCCCATGCCACTTACGAAGATGAGACCACCGGCTTTGCGGGTCATAGGATAAAGGCCCATTGGCTTTGGGAGCGTATTAGACATAGACGATAGATATTAGACGTTAGACAAATGACAATTATAGTTTGATACAGACATTCTTGGCTTCTGTGAAGAAACGCATGGCTTCCCAGCCTCCCTCGCGGCCCACACCGGAGGCTTTGACACCACCGAATGGAGTGCGCAGGTCACGCAGTAGCCAGCAGTTGATCCAGACGATGCCGGCCTCTATTTTTTCTGCTACACGGTGCGCGCACTTGAGGTCGGAGGTCCAGATGGATGATGCCAGGCCGTATTTGACCGAGTTGGCCATCGTGAGTACCTCTGCCTCTGAGTCAAAAGGCATCAGTGTGACCACCGGGCCGAATATTTCTTCCTGATTGGTCCGGCACATATAGTCCAGCCCCTCTATGACGGTTGGCTCTATAAAATAGCCTCCTGCACATCTGCCGGTTAGCTTTACTTCATTCCCTCCCGTGAGGATAGTGCCTGCTTCTTCTTTAGCCAGGTTTATATACGTGAGTATTTTCTCTTTATGCGATAGCGATACGATAGCGCCGAGATTAGAAGCATCCTCATCGGGGTCACCTACACGCAGCGCCTTCACTTTCTCTACAAATGCGCTTTTGAATTTCTCATAAATGCTCCTCTCAATAAAAATACGCGAGCCGCAGAGGCAAATTTCTCCCTGATTGCTGAAGGAAGAGGTAACGACTTGTTTTACAGTCTCCTCAAAATCACAATCAGCAAAAACAACCGTAGGATTCTTGCCACCCAGCTCCAATGAGAGCTTTTTGAACATAGGGGCTGCTGTAGCGGCGATACGCTTGCCGGTCTCCGTGCCTCCGGTAAAGGAGATCGCCTTGATCTCCGGATGCTCTATGATGGCCTGACCCGTTTTGCCTCCGAGGCCATGGACGATATTGAGCACACCAGCCGGCAGCCCTGCCTCTTCACACACCTGTGATAGAAGGTAAGCAGTGTACGGTGTCACCTCACTTGGTTTGGCTACGACACAATTGCCTGTCGCGAGTGCGGGCACTATTTTCCAGGTGAAGAGATAGATCGGGAGGTTCCATGGGGAGATACAGCCTACCACACCGATAGGCTGGCGTAGGGTATAGTTGACCCCCACCCCCGGCATCTGATGCGACTCAGACGCGAAGTGCTGGAGGCCGCTGGCAAAGAAACGGAAGTTAGAAACCGCACGCGGTATATCTACTGCGCGGGCCAGTTTGCGTGGTTTGCCATTGTCCCTGCTCTCTGCTATGACAAACTCATCCATACGGCGCTCTATGCCATCGGCTATACGCAGCAGGGTCATCATACGCTCCTCTAGTGGTGTAGCGCTCCATGCGGGCCACGCTGCCTTGGCGGCAGCCACGGCCAGCTCTACGTCAGCCCCATCAGAGTCCGGTATGTGCGAATAAACCTGACCTGTAGCCGGCTCATAATTATCCAGCCACTGCGCCGAGAGCGCGGGTTGCAGCCGGCCGCCTATGTAGTTTTGTAGTTGCTCCATATTACCTGGCAGGTATCCCATACTTGCCAAGGATAAAACTAAGATATTCCTGATACAGAGTGCCTCGGGCAGATTTTTTATCTTCGCGGGATATGCAGGAGATTTTTGACAAGGCAAACGCCGTACTGGCGGCTATCAACGATACTAAACCCGCCACGGCAGAGGAGCTGGAGGCTTCTCACATAGAATACCTG
>CAZNDJ010000134.1:0-10007 GCA_964571705.1 uncultured Chitinophagaceae bacterium | reverse complement strand
AGCCAGTCCAGGTACTCCTTCACATCCTCTATGGCGTGGGGCTGCGTACCGTCCATGAGTTGTTCTGTCAGCTCTATCGGGTGCTCAGTATGCAGGTGAAAGCCCTTCTTGTCAAACAACGCATGCCCGCTGAAGGTCATCTCATTCTCCGCCTGCCAGCCTTTCTCCAGATGCGGGATGATGGTCCTACGCGGATGGTAAAACTTAAAGCCCAGGTGCTCCTGCAGCAGCCCATAGATACCAAAGCTCACTCCCTGCCAGCTCGTCGCGCTCAGCTCATACACCACATGCGGCCCACCCGGTTTGATCTTCCACGTGTAGTCATGCGTAGGGTAGTTCCTATAGGGAAACGTCGCCTTCTCCGCAAAGCGGTTAAGCTTATTCGCCTCGCTCGCCTTGATCTCTGGTAGCACGATCTGCACGCGCGCACTATTATCATTCAGCGTCACTGTGCAGCCACAGGCCTGCCCGATCAGTTGCTGCGCATCGCGGATCGTGAGTGCAGTGATAGAGCTATCCAGCACGCTCCGCGGCGCCAGGATAGACACCGTAGGGCCTTCGGCCATAAGAGAGGCAACACAGAGGAGCAGGGAGAAAAGGGCCAGTATCTTTTTCATAGCGTACAATATAGAGTAGAATTTACAGACGTGGGAATAAGGCCGTGAAGCCCGGTCAGCACACATCATATAATGATCCCGGCGCATAATTGACCAAGGTCATGACCACCCCTAACATTCGTCATAACTTCCCGCTATACAGCCAGATACATTTGTTCTGTCAAACCGCTACTGACTACCTCTGATGGAGCAACCCCAAGGGTCCTCAAGGTAAGCAGGGTTTGACTCAGGCACCTCTCTATCGGGAGTGGAGAGCACCTGACATCAAAGAACCGGGTTTTAGTAGGGCGGCCGCAAACGGGAGTTTAAAGCGGCCGCTTTTATTTTTATACTACCCATCAAAACTCCCACGCCACCAGCCCACGCACCTCTTCTACAGACAGCGGGGTAATAGTATCAAGCCCGGCATCGCCCTTATATTTCTTTACCAGCCATGCCAGCGCCGGTGCGATCCAGGCCTTGCTCGTTTCATCCATAGCATCACACAGCAGTGATATCTGATACAGCGAGGTCACATTCTCAAAGAACGGCTTGGCGCTCGCCTCCATTTCATCCTGCGTCAGCGTGCGCAGCTTTTCGCCAAAGGCGATCAGCTTCTGGAGTTCTTCTTTCAGGAAGACGCCATACTCTGTACTCTTTGCCGCGCTGCGTGCTATCTCCTTAGCCACCGCACGCAGGCCTTCAGACTTTGCCAGCGCGCGCAGCATATCCAGGATGATGATATTGCCGCTACCCTCCCAGATAGGCAGCACCATCATATCGCGCATCAGTTTTGGCATCACGCCGTCCTCTATATAGCCTATGCCGCCCATCAGCTCCATGCTCTCGCGGCAGATGTAGACACCCTTCTCAGCAGACCACTTCTTCGCCATCGGGTTGATGATGCGGAAAAGCTGCGCCTCGTGCTCATCACCATGGTCGGCCATATCCAGCGCCTTGATAGCGCGCCATGTCAGGTAGAAATTTGCCACATTCAGCGCGCCCAGCTCTGTGAGCTTCGTGCGGATCAGCGCATGCTCTATCGCCACTTTGCCAAAGGTCTTTCTCGTGCTGATATACTGATAGGCCTCTATCAGCGCCCTGCGCGAGATGGAGAGCGCCGCCACAGTGTTATACAGCCGCGAGAGGTTCACCATCTCTATCATTACCTTGAAGCCTTCAAACTCCGGCCCCACCATCGTACCGACGGTATCCGTGAGCGTGGTCTCACCGCTGGCCATACTGCGCACACCTAGCTTCTCCTTGATACGGATCAGGTCCAGCGGGTTGCGCTTGCCATCACTCAGGTATTTCTCTACGAGGAAAATAGACAGCCCCTTCGTACCCTTCACATCCGAGTCCGTACGCGCCAGCGCAAAGATCAGGTCCGCATTCGCATTGCTGCAAAACCACTTTTCGCCATTCAGCCTGTATGTTTTGCCTTCCTCGTGGGTAGCGGTAGTGATACTCGCACCCACATCAGAGCCACCGGTCTTTTCCGTCAGGTACATAGCACCGGTGTATAGCTCCTTGTCATCATTAGTCCAGATATGTGGCAGCAGGCGCGCCTTGTCATCCTCATCACAGAAAATATCAATCAGTCGTGCCACCCCATCTGTCATACACAGCGGGCAGTACTGCCCGGCCTCGCTCATAGCATACAGGTAGCCGGTAGAGAAGCCCAGCCTGTGCGCCTCCTTGCCATATTTAGCACGCAGCGATGGCTCCCACTTCACGCGAAACATCTCGGATTTCACCGCTACCTTCATCAGCTCCCAGTACGATGGATGAAACCGGATCTCATTGATATTCTCGCCAAAGAAGTTGCGCTTCACCAGCTCCGGCCCGTTCTGGTCTGCCAGCAGGGAGTGCTCATTCATCGGGCCAGCAGCCTCAGCGCCGGTGTAGTCGAGTTTGTCTTCCATATATGCATAACCATCTTTGCTCACCTGAGTACTCAGGTAGTGCCGCAGTATCGCATCACTCTGATAGAAATTAGTACTCGGCGTGAAGGCCGTGGTCAGCACCTGGTTTTTCTCTTTTGGGTAGCGCTCCGTCTTGGTCGTGGTCTGCATGATCTTGATATATTGAGCTACTAAGATAGGGAATACCCTTCAACCGCTAAAGCGCGAAAACGCTAAAAGACATGCCAGAAAAAATATTCTTTGTATTCAAATCAAACAGAACATTTGCGACCTGCCTGCCGGTAGGCAGGGTAAAAATTCATCTAAAAAATAAGCATGGTATTTTACGAAGCAATCTTCAATTTTAAAGTGTTGGTGTACTGCACTTAGTAAAGACACCTCTTTGCACCCTATATCCGCCGCAGGCAACCATTTTGCGATATGTACCGTTATCAAAATGTAGCCGATTGTATCTCAACTAAAACCACTGACCATGACCAGAACATTCCTTTTCACCATCACCCTGCTGCTTACGCAGCTTCTCCGCGCGCAGACGATCCCCAACGCGGATTTTGAGCAATGGGACAATCAGCCCGTCCCGCTCCTCTGGGAGACCAATAGCCGCCCGCTCACCCTGCCCGCCTACGATCCCTACGTGGTCAAAAAAGACACCATGCGCTATACCGGTAGCTATGCAGCAAACTTATACGCCAATAATGTCTTCAGGGCATTTGCAAAAACCACCTTCCCTGTCGCTACACACCCATCTGGCCTTTCACTCTACTACGCCCTATCCTTTGCTCCCTGTGTCAATGACCCCGGCTACATGCAGCAGGATACCGCCTCAGTACTGGTAGAGCTGCTGTACCATGGCAGTGTCGTAGACCATGGCTACTGGGAGAGCACCGCCACCAGCTTCACCTGGTCGCAGTTGATCGTGCCCCTTTCTCAGCAGGCTACCACCTTTGACTCCTGCCGCATCACGCTCATGGGTGGCCGTGTCAATGGTGGCTGCGGTATCGTAGCCGCACCTACAGAGTTTCGCGTAGACCATCTGGAGCTCCTGGATAATGCCGCCACCAGCTGTACTGATACCGGTGTAGTGGTAGATGGTGTAGAGTGCCCGCTCATCAGTGATTTTGCCACCGGCACCTTGCTGCATCCGTGCACCATGCCGGCAGGCACATCATTGCACGTAGGTGATACCGTCATCTATAGCTATGGCCTGAGTAGCTGCGTATCCATCTGCATGCAGGGTACAGATGTAGCCGTCTCCTGCTATCAGGTCCTGTCTCCGGGTCAGATCCCCGCCAATCCCTGCCGTACAGACTTTGTCTTTACCAAACAGATTGACACGGTCAGTTTCTTCAGCCAGTCTGCCGCAGATACCATCACCAGCTATTACTGGACCTTTGGCGATGGAGCTACGTCTATGGTGGCCGATCCTACACATATCTATACGCGTGATAGCTCATACACCGTCTGCCTGACCATCACCGGCCGCGATCCTCAGGGCAACCCTTGCTCCAGTTCTTTCTGCGATACGGTGTACATTACGCATAGCTGTATAGACTCCAGCCTGCTGTGTCCTGTGCCTGGTGGCCTCTGCTGTGATGTACCGCTCTCAGATCCGGTCTGCGGCTGCGACAGTGTGACCTACATGAATCCATGTACTGCGACCTATTTTGGCGGCGTGGCGCGCTACTATCATGGTCCATGCGTGAGTACCACAGGCATCGACGACCCTGCCACCGGCCTCACGTCTATAGTACTGGCACCTGTACCCGCCACAGATCACATCACGCTGTCCTACCAGGTCACCCGCGCAGGTCACACCTCCATACGCATACTCAGTACCATAGGCCAGGAGTTGCAGAGCCCATATAGCGCACTGGATGACACCGGCCGGCACCGGGTACAGCTGGACCTCACCAGCCTCAGCGCCGGCATCTACCTTATCGAGATCAGGAGTGGCACCGCCACCAGGGTCAAGCGCTTCATCAAAGAATAACATAAAAAACCACCACCATAAAAAGAGCTGCCCTATGGCAGCTCTTTTCTTTATAGGCCGGCTGTCAAAGTCTTGCCTTTACGAGAGATTTAGAGGGGCTGGACCGGCGTTAGCTAAAAATCTAACAGAACATTTGCGAGTAAAATTCCCCTGAAAAATAAACGAGCCATTTTACGAAGCAATCTTCAACTTAAGGTGGCTGTCCAAGTCCAAACTTCTGATTAGATACAGAGCCACCGACCAGCGCCGACTGCGGAGGCTGCTCGCGTCAGGGATAGCAGCGGATAGCCCGCCCGGACGCCCGCTGCCATCCACCATATTCATACTCTTCTTGTAGTGACAGGTCGCGACCTGTCATCACCCGGCAGGTCGCATTACCGCGGCCTTTTACGAGGAGATTAAACTACTATCAGACCCTTTTACTGAATGCTCCCCCCATCCGCACACATTATATAGAGAATTGCCTATCATTACGCTATGGCTACACATGCAGGAGAACAAGCGCTGAAGCTCGCCCATTCCTTTACCCGCGCGGAGGAGACGGGCCACTATGACGTCATCATCATCGGCTCCGGCCTCGGTGGCCTCACCACCGCCGCTATACTGGCCAAAGCCGGCAAGAAAGTCCTCGTGCTGGAGAAGCACGGCACCATCGGTGGATTCACACAGACCTTCACCCGCAAGGGATATGAATGGGACGCCGGCGTACACTATGTGGGCGAAGTCAATAAGAAGTTCTCCATCCTGCGCGACATCTTTGACTACGTGAGCGAGGGGCAACTGAAGTGGGCCGAGATGGACGAGGTCTATGACGAGATCATCATCGGTGACAAGCACTACCCCTACCGCAAAGGAAAAGAAAATCTCAAAGCAGATCTCATCAAATGGTTCCCTCAGGAGGAGGCCGCGATACATAAATACTTCGACCTCATCAGTCAGGTAGCCCTCGGTCAGCGCAGTTACTACACAGACCGCGTCTTTAGCCGTTGGATGGGCAGCCTCATGGGCCTCTGGACCCGTCGCAAATTTCTAAAGCTCTCGGACCGGACCACCCTTGAGGTCCTCCAGAGCCTCACACAAAATAAAGACCTCATAGCCGTGCTCTCCGGCCAGTATGGCGACTATGGCATGGGCCCGCGCGACAGCAGTTTTGCCATGCACGCTACGCTCACGCGCCACTACTTTGAGGGCGGCTGCTACCCGGTGGGTGGCGCATCATCGTTTGCCAAGACCATCGGCAAAGTGATACTCGACCACGGCGGCAAAATGTACATCCGTGCAGGTGTCAAAGAAATCATCATCCGCGAGGGCCGCGCCGCAGGCGTGCTCATGGAGGATGGCCGCTCCATCTATGGCGATGCCGTAGTAAGCGGTGCCGGTGCCCTCACCACCTACAAGCACCTGATACCACGCGCCGAGCTGGAGCGCCACGGCATGTCGCGAGACCTTCCCGAGCTCGATAGCTCCACGGCTCATATCTGTCTTTACATCGGCATCAAAGAAAGCCCCGAAGCACTCGGCCTCGGCACGACCAATCTCTGGCTCTACCCGCACAATGATCACGACCGCGCCCTGAGTGATTTTATGAAAGACAAGAACGCGCCCTTCCCTGTCGTCTACATCTCCTTCCCATCTGCCAAAGACCCGAAGTGGAATGAAGCTTTCCCGGGCCGCTCGGTGGTAGAGATCATCTCCTGCGTACCCTATGAGTGGTTTAGCAAGTGGGAAGGCGAGCGCTGGCAAAAACGCGGCGAAGAATACGAAGCCTACAAAGAAGAACTCTCCCAGCGCCTGCTGTCATACCTCTACGAGCAGCGCCCGCAGCTCCGTGGCAAAATAGACTACTACGAGCTATCTACCCCACTCTCTACAAAGTACTTTACCAGCTACGAAAAAGGCGAGATCTACGGCCTCAACCACGGCCCGAAGCGATTCCGCCTCGACTTCCTCCGCGCCCGTACCCCCATTCGCGGCCTCTACCTCACCGGCCAGGACATCGTTACCGTCGGCATCGGTGGAGCATTGTTTTCAGGTGTGCTCACGGCATCAGCCTTATTGAGAAAGAATATGGTGAAGGAGATCATGAAGTAGAGACGCAATATTCACGGTTTGTCACAAATCGCGCGGTACTCCTTCGCGCCTTTGCGAGAAAATCAATTTGCATTCACTCTCCGTCCTCCTCTAGTCCGCGTTTCCAACGCGGATTCCACACCCTCGCGTTTGTAACGCGATCAATGCACACGCCCTTCTCGTCTTCGCGTGAAAACCCATTTTAATTTCCTCTCCGCCGCTGCGGTGAAATCTCTTTTGCGTTTTCGCGTTTTTGCGAGCCAGTGATTTGTATTTAATTAAACTCTTTGCGCCCTCGCGTGAAAACCAATTTGCATTCCCTCTCCGCCTCTGCGGTTAAGATGTATTGAAACCTACAGCCTCAAAAAATACCCGCTCTCAAAGCGTATCACCTCCGCTCCCTCCGGCGGCGTACCCAGGTAGTAGCCCATCGGCACAGTGATCTTCGCCGCAGGGTTCGCTGTATTGTACTGCGCCACCTTCCGCTCATTAAATTCCTTTAGTAGACGCACCTGCGTAGCTGCACGTGCATCCGTCTCTGCTATCTCCTCTGCCGGTGCCTCCAGGTCCTCGCGGCGCTCCTCCTCCATCTGGCGGTCCTGCTCCGCGCGCTGCAGTTGCTGGTCCTCCGCAGTATCATATTCCTTACCCCACTGATAGTGATGGCTCAGCGCAAAGAGCGCCAGCCGCACCGGCACCTTGCCATACGCCGCCTTCTCAAAAAGTCGCACTTCAAACAGTTGCAGGATACGTTTCATCAGTGTGATGATCGCCGCCTTGCCGCGCCATTTGCGCCGCCAGTAGGCCCAGAGGTCATTGTATAGTCCCGCTTGATTGAGCGCCTGCCCCAGGTAGAGGCAGTTATCATTCAGCGCCCAGGTGTAGACCTCATTCAGGGTAGATAGAGTCTTGTCATACGTCCATCGCTCGGCGTATTTGTTGCCATTTTCAGCAGCCATAGGTTCGTGATTTTACGTTTACAATAGACTACAAATAAAGCAAATTTTAGCCACATATAAAAGTAATAGCAACAAGCTATTTATCCACCAAACCTAATCACAGCCAGTCTTTCACGACACTGCATAACTATCAGTGCCTTACATAAGGGTGCTATCACCACCCTCATAAAATCACTTCATCCTCAGCTCCCAAAAAATAAAATAGAAATACGCAGCACATCCAGCCGCCACCATCCAGTCACCTCAAACCCGTACCATCACTACATCCACTAGTCGAAAAACTTGCCATCTCGCTGACTGTAGACAGTTGACAGTCGACTAAACCTCAGACGTCCATCAGCTTGTTATACACCTTCATCCAGCGGTCAGGGAGCTCGTCCTTGCAGGCCATCTCATAGTCGCTATAGGAGCATGGCACCATCTGGTGGCGTGCATACTTCTTGCGGTCGCCGTAGGGCAGCTCCATCCACCAGCGCTCGGTCACTTTGCTCTTCCAGAAGATGAGCTCATGATCATACTGCTCAAACTTGACAGTGAACTTCAGGAACTGGTCCATATTGGCAGGCATATCACCCTTGCGGCTGTAGTAGCCTTCTACAAAGTACCAGAGCATCTGTGCGATGAGTTGCGCACTCTGGCCATGATTGTCATAGTGCGGATTGTACTCTGAGATGCTGATAGAGGTGAGCTTGTCACTCAGGCCGGCATAGCGGGTGATCTGACAGAGCTCCTCTCCATTGAAGCCATTGGGTGAGGCACCTACATGACCGGGTGCATCTGCCATCCGGATCGAGCTGATATCTATGCTGAGCATATCTGCATCACGCAGGATCGGCTCTACCTCACTGATATGCTGGCGCACCATGCCGAGGCGCAGGCAGTCAAAGTTCAGCGACTCGAGCATGTCTACGGTCTTCGGATCATTCAGGTATGTCTGATAGCCGAGGTGCGAGTAGTTGAAGAGGTAGTTAGGGCTATGGGAGAGGATCGGCATGAGATAGCTGGAGGCATCCATTTCGCCATCAGGCTCCTCCATGTCTATGCGCTCATCTACGATCACCATATTGATCAGCGTATACAGTTCCTGATAGCCGAGGTATTGACCAAATGTCAGGTCATGCGTGCCACCTATGATCA
Source organism: uncultured Chitinophagaceae bacterium (assembly GCA_964571705.1). GTDB lineage: Bacteria > Bacteroidota > Bacteroidia > Chitinophagales > LD1 > UBA1941. The sequence goes on along the minus strand of CAZNDJ010000134.1, from coordinate 1,330 downwards.
CAGGTATGACCTTAGACGTGAGCAGCTGCAGTATGACCGCAGCGAGGCCAAAGTAGGTATCCTTCAGGTTAGCGCCGGTCTTGATCTCACCGAGGTCTACTATGCGCACCGGCTTCTCTGCTATAGGGGTGTAGAGGCGGTATAGCTCGCGGCGGATATTGGCGTGGCCATCCTCCACACCGCGGTTGGCAGTGTGGCCGCGGTTCTCAGACACGGAGATGATGGCGAGGTCATAGGCATCTATGTCCATCGTCTTGCCTTCGTAGAAGTCTACACTGCTGCCGAGCTGTGCAGTGCGCCAGGTAGTATCGCCAAAGACCTTGTCGCGGTCCAGCGGGTGTAAAAACTCATAAAACATCCGTCCAGTTTATGCTGCTGAAAGTACGGGTAATCAGCGGCTCCGACAGCAGGGCTTTTCCCCTATGCACATAAGGTGTATGATTTTTACCGCAGAGGCGGTGTATCAGAAGTTAGCCGCAAAGAGCAGCTCCAGGTTAGTGTTCTTGATGTTGAAGAGCTTGGACAGGTGCTCGTTGGTCAGATTGCCATTGTAGATATAGATACCATTGCGGATGCCGCCATCCTCAAAGATGAGGCCCTTGATACCGCCCAGGTCACCGCAGTGGAGCAGGATAGGCATGAGGATATTGGAGATGGCCTGCGAGGCGGTACGCGATACACGGGATGGGATGTTTGGCACGCAGTAGTGTATCACATCATAGTTCTTGAAGGTGGGATGTGAGTGCGAGGTCACACTGCTGGTCTCAAAGCAGCCGCCCTGGTCTATGCTCACGTCCACGATCACAGAGCCGGACTTCATCTGGGAGACCATGTCCTCCGTCACGATCACCTGGGAGCGGCCCTTCTTGGAGTGGATGGCACCGATGGCTACATCGGCACCGCGCAGCTCCTGGCAGAGTATCTCGGGAGAGATGATAGACGTAAAGACCCGCGCACCGATACGCTCCTGCAGGCGCTGCAGCTTGTACACGTTATTATCAAAGACAGACACTACCGCACCGAGGCCCAGCGCCGCACGTGCAGCAGAGGTACCTACGGCACCTGCACCGAGTATCACCACTTTGGCCGGAGGCACGCCGGAGACACCGCCTAGCAGCATACCGGTACCCTCGTGTGCATTGCTCAGGTACTCTGCAGCTATGAGTATGGAGCTGCTACCCGCTATCTCGCTCATGGAGCGTACAAAGGGGAAGAAGCCCGCCTCATCCTTGGTATACTCAAAGGCGAGGGCAGTGACTTTTTTATCTATCAGGCGCGTGAGGTATTCGCGCTTCATAGTAGGCAGATGGATAGGTGAGATGAGTGTCTG
>CAZNDJ010000133.1:0-10041 GCA_964571705.1 uncultured Chitinophagaceae bacterium | reverse complement strand
CTATGCGCACGATGGCCGCATCGCTAGGGCTGTTTGTGCTCATGTTTGGTATGCCTACCATAGAGTCATACTGCTCATATACCCATTTCTTAGAGCAGATATTGAGCGACTGGATCAGGTTCTCGGCTACTTCCTTCATGTCCTCAGGCTCCTGCATATAGTTCATGTCAAAGCCCTTGCCGCTGGCGTAGTACGCCGGCTCACGAAATTCGCGATCATAGACGGGTGCGCCGCCACCGAGGACGAGGGACTCGGCGGGTATCTTGCCCACCAGCTCGCTGCCCATGTAATATTCTATGATCCCCCCGTCGGTTACTTCACCTATCTGTGTGCAGTGGAGGTCCCACTTGTCAAATACTGCCTTTACTTCTGCCTCCATGCCTTTCTTTACCACGATCAGCATGCGCTCCTGAGACTCGCTGAGGAGTATCTCCCATGCCTTCATGTTAGGCTGGCGGGTAGGCACTTTGTCCAGCCATACCTTCATGCCTGACTTACCCTTGGCGCTCATCTCTGAGGTAGAGCAGGTGATGCCCGCAGCCCCCATATCCTGCATACCCACCACGGCTCCTGTCTTGATCACCTCTAGTGTAGCCTCCAGTAGCAGCTTCTCCTGGAATGGATCACCCACCTGCACCGCAGGGAGGTCATTCACAGAGTCCTTCGTAATATCCTTTGAGGCAAATGCCGCACCGTGGATGCCATCTTTGCCCGTAGCAGAACCCACGATGAATACAGGGTTGCCTGCACCATGAGAGGTGGCAGATACGGTCTCATTCACTTTCACTATACCTACGCTCATCGCATTTACGAGCGGATTGGTCTGATATACCGGGTCGAAATACACCTCACCGGCTACGGTCGGCACGCCAAAGGCATTGCCATAGTCACCGATACCCTTTACCACACCTTTCAATAAATATTTGGTACGGTCATTCTCCAGATCGCCAAAGCGGAGTGAGTTGAGTGCCGCGATAGGACGCGCGCCCATGGTAAATATATCGCGGTGGATACCACCCACACCTGTAGCTGCACCCTGATATGGCTCCAGCGCAGATGGGTGGTTGTGAGATTCGATCTTGAAGGCGCAGCCCAGGCCATCGCCCAGATCTATGAGTCCGGCATTCTCTTCTCCCGCCTCTACCAGCAGGTGCTTGCCTTTGCGCGGCAGGGTCTTGAGCCATTTGATAGAGTTCTTGTACGAGCAGTGCTCGCTCCACATCACAGAGTAGATAGACAGCTCAGTAAAGTTTGGCACGCGGCCCAGTATCTGCTTTATCTTGTCAAACTCCTCCGGGCGGAGGCCGAGTTGCTGTGCGGTTTCTACAGTGGTGGTGGCTAGTGATGCGTCAGACATATAGTGCTGGTATTAAGTAGTTAGTATTAAGTGTTAAGTATTGAGCAGTGCGTATTGAGTATTGAGATATTGCATTGGCTGCAGTCTCACTACGCAATACTCATTACTCGCTACGTATCGCGCGGCGAATTTAGCCATCCTTTCTAAACCGCAGCAGTGATTTTAGAGTATTGTTGATAAATAGAACATCTTCTCTGCCTATCAATAATCCGGAGATAGCAATGCCGTAATCTTTCATGAATATGGCCAGCATGAGTATCCCGCAGATAATGAATCCCACCGAGGCGGCCGCACTGGCGCCGGAGTAGTAGTAGTGCGGTATCAGCGTGTAGCACAGGGCTATGGAGCTGATCAGTGCGAGCAGCTGTACGAAGATGAGCCGGCCATAGGCCGCACGGCTCAGGTAGATGCTCTGTATCACCAGCATGAGATTGTACATCAGGATGCCGGGATAGAGCCATTTGACCTGGTATTTCACATACATAAAGGACTGGCCGAAGAAAAAGCTATAGAAGCCTACCGGCAGGATGCCTATCACAAACAGGACCAATGCTGATGCCAGGAAGACCACCTTTAGATACCGGAGCGTCTGCTGTACTGCGAGGCGTTCATTGTCATGATTGGAGAAGTCACTATAGTGGATCACAGATACGCTGCGGCCCAGTATCCACGCCACCTCCAGCATGGAGACACCTATAGAGAACAGGCCCAGATCTGAGACCCCCTGTATATGATACAAAAGATAAAAATACAGGCGGAAAAGAAGTAGCTGCAGGAGCTCAAATATCTGGTAGCCCAGACCATATTTGAAGGAACTATCCAGGTCATCAAAGACCTCTGCAGATGGCCGCCAGGAGATGAACCGGTAGCAATAGAAGAAGCTCAATATAGCCGATGTAGCATACGCCAGATAAAGAGGGTAGAGGTAGGCATAGATATCCTGCTGGTGGAAAATGAGAATATGTATGATCAGCCCGATAAGGGTCAGTACCACAGGTAGGAGAAAGACAATATTGTACCGGCGTATCTCGCGCTTGGCCAGGAGTACTGCGCCGTGGATATTGCTCACAGAGGCCAGCGCAGAAAGGAAGCAGATATTAAAGGTCCGCTTCCAGGTGAAGATGTGAAAGTGCCTGATCAATATATATGAGATACCTGCCACTAATATCGTCCAGACGTAAGCCGGTATGATGAGCCGCTCTATACGGAAGCGGGGCACCAAATAGACCAATGCCTGTCCTCCTACGAAACTGCAGAAGAAAACAAGGAAAGTGATGGTCGTGAGCATGATCGTAGCCTCACCCTTGACCTTGGGGCCAAGAAAGCGGGACAGCAACAACGCTATCAGGAAGTTGGATACTGTAGACAGTATGCGGAACAGCGATGTGTTTGTAATGCTTTGTTGCAAGAAGGTCAATTAAAATTAACTTAGTACCATCATCCCGGTGGATGCAATTTATAAAGTTTCACCAAACCACGGCCGCCTATTCGGCACACCATGAGCCAGTACCTGATAGACCTTGCCCTCTTTGTGCTGTACCTGGCTGTGATGCTGTGGTCATTTGAGCGGCTACCGCTTTTTGCGCACAGCTCTATATCCCGGCGCGGCCTGTCTGCATTTTTTAGTCTCAAATTGCTCTTCAGTCTTGCTACAGTGCTGGTGTACACTTACTATTATACTGACAGGTCTACAGCAGATATTTACAAATATTTTGATGATAGTAAGGTGATATATGATCAGATAGGAGAGCACCCCCGTGCCTGTTTTCACGTGATCAGTGGGATAGGCTATGACAGCGCGGATCCAGAGCTAAAAACAGTATTGACCAACACACAGCACTTTGATAAAAAGGACGCCGGACTGGGAGAGGCCAATAACCGGCTGGTGATACGCCTGCATGTGCTGCTCCGCTTCCTATCTCATGGCAATATCTACATCCATACTTTGTTCTTTTGCTTCCTCTCCTTTATAGGATGCGTGGCGCTATACCGCGCCTTGCAGCCATTCTTTGAATACGGACAGGGCCGCGTCCTGATCCTGCCTATCTTCCTTATCCCCTCCATACTTTTCTGGAGCTCGGGGATGCTAAAGGAGACCTTGATCATGTGTTTCCTCGGATTGATGGCCTTTTCTGGATTCCGGGTGCTTAGTTTCCAGAATATAGTCACCAATCTGGTGCTGATGGTGGTCTGGGTATTGCTTATGTACCTCGTCAAACCGTTCATTGCATTGAGCTTTCTCGCTGCGTTCTATATTATGGCTACGGTCAATTTCAAAGGTCTGGCGCGTATCGTTACCATTCTTTTGGGCATCTCTCTTGCGCTCGGTGTGCTATACCTCCATCAGACCTTTATTTGTGAGGCGATGGCTTCTTTGATCGCCAAGCGCAACGACTTTATTCACCTCGGTCTGGCTATGAATGCCGGTAGTCTGGCGGATAATACTATACGGGCCACTACCTGTACCGAGCCATTTAAACTTATTCCCACAGCTTTTTATAGTGTGCTTCTGCAGCCTGCACTCTGGAGCCACGGTGCCATGAACAAGCTCTTTGGCCTGGAGAATACGCTGGTACTCATTTTCACCATAGTGTCACTGCGCTACTTTAAACGTCCGAAAAGGGCCAAGATGCAGCTCGCAGCCTTCAGCCTGGTCTTTATGGTGCTAAACTATGCTATAGTGGGTATCACTATACCGATCATCGGTGCACTGGTGCGGTATAAAGTATTTGGCCTGCTTTTCTTTGTGATATTGATTCTCAGTAATATCAGTATAAGAAAATTTATATCTGACCTTAAAAAGCTTCCTGGCGCAGAAAAAATGCTTACCGGAGCCGGAAAGTTTATCTTCTCTCGGTCCTTGTAATCAGATTTTCGGCTATTATCTACAAAAAGTTGATAAATCGACGTTTCCCGATTTTTTTTCCGGCGGGGTAATCGTACCTTTGCGGCGCAATCGGACAATTTTCTATTTCTAACATTTCACCAACCAAAAACAATACTTATTATGTCAAGTGCCAGGAAAAAAGCAGTAGACACCGTGATCAACCGTGAGGTAGTAGCGCCTATGCTCGCAGGTACCAAGGTATCCGACTACTATGCTTCAAATGTTTTCACCGACAAGGCGATGCGCGATCACCTCTCTGACGATGCTTACAAGGCCGTACGTGAGGCTGTCAAGACCGGCAAGAAGATCAGCCGCGAGGTATCTGAGTCTGTAGCACAGGGTATGAAGGCCTGGGCTATGAGCAAGGGTGCAAACTCCTACACACACTGGTTTCAGCCATTGACTGGTGCTACTGCAGAGAAGCATGATATGTTCTTTACCCCAAAGGGTGATGGCGCCATAGAGGTATTCAGCGGTGATGCGCTGGTACAGCAGGAGCCGGATGCTTCTTCTTTCCCGAGTGGTGGTATCCGTGCTACTTTTGAGGCGCGTGGCTATACTGCCTGGGATCCTAACTCTCCGGCCTTTATCATGGAGATCGGTGATGGCAAGACACTTTGCATCCCTACTATCTTTATCTCTTACACCGGCGAGACACTTGATTATAAAGCACCGCTGCTGAAGTCTTCCCACTTCCTGGAGGAAGCTGCACTGCCTGTGGTTCATATGTTTGACAAGGACGCTACCCGCGTGACAGCTACCCTCGGATGGGAGCAGGAGTACTTCCTGATAGATGAGGCGCTGTTCTATAATCGTCCGGACCTGATGTTTACCGGCCGTACGCTGGTGGGCTCATCTCCGGCCAAGGGCCAGCAACTGGAGGATCACTACTTTGGTACTATACCAGAGCGCGTGTACGCCTACATGCTGGACCTGGAGGTAGAGTGCCACAAGCTCGGTATCCCTGTCCGTACCCGCCACAATGAGGTAGCACCGGCTCAGTTTGAGTGCGCACCTATGTTTGAGGAGGTGAATGTGGCAGTAGACCACAACCAGCTCCTGATGGACCTGATGGAGCGTGTAGCCCGCCGCCACAAGCTGCGCGTACTGCTCCACGAGAAGCCATTTGCAGGTATCAATGGCTCCGGTAAGCACAACAACTGGTCTATGGGCACCGACACCGGCAAGAACCTCCTGAGCCCGGGCAAGACACCAAAGAACAATATGCTCTTCCTCACCTTCTTCGTGAATGTGATCAAGGCTGTGAGCGAGCATGATGACCTGCTGCGTGCAGCCATCGCCTCTGCCAATAATGATCACCGCCTGGGTGCAAACGAAGCACCTCCGGCTATCATCTCTGCCTTCATCGGCTCGTACATGAGCAATGTACTGGACGAGGTAGAGAAGCGCGTAGCTGCCGGCAAATATGACGAGCTGACCAACGCAAACCTGAAGCTTGACATTCATAATAAGATACCAGACGTCATGCTGGATAATACTGACCGCAACCGTACTTCACCGTTTGCCTTCACGGGTAATAAGTTTGAGTTCCGCGCGGTAGGTTCATCGGCTAACTGTGCACAGTCTATGACCGTTATGAATACCATCATGGGTAACCAGCTGATCGCATTCAAGGCAGAAGTGGACAAACTCATCAAAGACGGTGAGAGCAAGGACGGCGCTATCATGCGCGTGCTCCGTAGCTATATCACCAGCTCTAAGAGCATCCGTTTCGAAGGTGACGGCTACTCTGAAGCATGGGAGAAGGAAGCTAAGAAGCGCGGCCTGAACAATGTAAAGACAACTCCATACGCACTCGACTTCTTTGTGACCAAGAAGGCTAAGGATCTCTTCGTCAAGAATGGTATCTACTCTGAGCGTGAGCTGATAGCCCGCTACGATATCATGAACCACAGCTATGTGCTGAAGATCGATATCGAGGCCAAGACACTGGCAGATATGGCTACGAGCGTGATCGTGCCAGCAGCTCTGAACTACCTCAATACCCTGATCACAAACATCAAGGGCCTGAAGGAAATAGGCGTAGCCGCTACCGCTACAAAGGCTCAGAAGGACCTGGCTACAAGGATCGCAGGCCACATCAACGGTATACAGGAGGGCGTAGCGAAGCTGGAGGCAGCCATGGCTACCGCGCACAAAGCAAAGAACGTATCAGACGAAGCCAAGGCCTACTGCGATAAGGTGAAGCCGGCCTTTGACCTGATCCGCGATGAGATAGATGCACTGGAGGTGATCGTAGACGACAATGTATGGCCGCTGCCTAAGTACAGGGAGATGCTTTTCATCCGCTAATCTGATGTCAGGTGCCGGTTGGCATTTGACTGGAAAGAATATACGCCCTCAGCTTTTAGCTGGGGGCTTTTTTATTGGCTACCTTATTCGTAAATTGTATCAAAGAACTATAGAATGCGGTATCTTATTATTTGCCTCTTCCTTATTTATAGCCTTGGAGTATTGGCTCAGTCAGGCAAGCCTACTGACTGTTCATATGCTCCTATTTCCTCTATACTAAGTTCTTCAACCTCTTACTCTATGAATAGAGATACTTGTGCAATATATCCGCGGATTGTAGCGCGTGACACTTTAACAGGGCTTCTGATTCATCAGGCAAAGGGTGTTACTGTAACAGATCCGTAGGCCCCTTTATTGGTCTGGCTGCAAATGGACGAATACAGGACGCACTATTCGTCGTATGGATAAGCGTTGTGATTATTGAATCAATGATTTAAAGCTTTATGAAAAATACTTTTATTCTTATTGGTAGTTTGATTTGCGTATCATATGCAATGGCAGCTAAGCCAAGCTTCATGCGGCAATCTGTGATAATAGCAGATATGAAAGGTGCGCGTCACGTCCCCATCACAGGTGGTGCCCGGGTAGCTTGTTCCCAACCACCAATTGTGGATGACTATATACCTGGGGTCGGCTATCGTTATGTTTCTGTATTTGGAATGCAAAGAGTAGTGCAGCAGATCACCATGCAGGATTTTCCGGTCAGGTCACCACGGCATGGCGCATTGAATAAATACTTTTAGATGCGCTACGGTTTGCTCTTTCTCTGTTTGGTTTTGGGGCGATATGCAAACGCGCAGCGCTCATTGCCGGCCAGTGCTGATATGAGTCCTATGCCCACTCTGATCGGCAGCTCTAACACCTCATCTTATTTAGTCGACACTTTCGGGCTACCTATATCATTGGAAAGAAAAGCAATGACTTCTACTGCTGATTTTCCCGGGCACGGTGAGGTGAGAAGTGCGATAGACCGGACGCCATCTGGTAGCTATGATTCCTTCAGACTGCAAGAATACGGCCATGATAGTGGCAGGCGGAGGGATATACGGAAATAGAATAACCTAAATCAACTGTACACAATTAGCAATTGCCTAAAGCACTACCCCCGGCGCTACCTCCAGAGTGCGCGGACGGAAAGTGCGCGGGTCGAGCTTTGGCAGATTAGGCAGCGGTGTCTTTAGCTTGTCTTGCTTCATCTGCTTTTTGACAAAGTCTACTTCCGTCACTTTGATCGGGGCATCTTCTTCGTTGGTGTTGTATTCGGTACCCTTGTAGTACTGGAGTATCCACTCTTTTTCTTTGGTGCGGTAGGCCAGTTTGTATTGGGCGGTCCACTGTACGGATACGCCACCGGCATAGTTGAGGATGATCTGATTGCCATCTGTGTGCAGCGGGCCATCTACGGTGCTGGTGATCGGGTCTCCTTCGCCATTGTTATTGCGCAGGACGATACTGTCCGATTTCATATTAAATACCAGAGAGTCATTACCCTTGCCAAAGAGCACGACCAGGATGCGCGGATGACCATTGAACTTGGTGTCATAATGGTTGGTATTGAGATAGTCCGTGCCTGCCTGGTACACGATGGCGTAGTCTTCTATGAGGTCATTATTAAAGTCGCCGGAGTCGATCAGGGCTACATCCCAATTCCTTGGCTGAAAGGCATCATAACCTTTGCCCTCCTGCAGGATAGTAGGTGAGGGGATAGCCTGTGAAAATGCAGAGAGGGTGAGGGCAAAAACAAAGAGAATAACGAGGGTAAGCCTATTCATGTCTGGTGTTTGATATTGGACAAAGGTAACGGAGAATAGGGGAATTAATTATAAGGACGGTCGTTAAAAATATACACTTTGACCATCGGAATGGCATTCTACCACGCTTGAAAACCGCTAGGAACGCGGAGAACGCAAAGAGTATAGAAAAAGTAAATGTATTGCGCCGCTGGTCACCCAACTATTATCAGCTGGATGGGTTGTGTCTCACCACTCCTTGCACTTCTGAGAGAGCTTGCGCTTAAACTCTTCGCGCTCCTCGGGAGACATGTTTTGCATCTTCATTTTGACGCGCTCCTTCCAGAATTTATTCTTGCCGCTATTGGCCCAGCGGAATCCAAAGCCGCCAAAGAGGATGCGTGATATGACGAGCAGGCAGAGCGCCTGAGAGTAGGTGATCTCCTTGAGCCCAAAGACCTCGGGGATGGTGATATTCCAGAGATACTGGAAGGCGTATACAAAAAACAGGAAGCCCACTACGGCCAGTGCGCCTATCCCGATCCCTTTTCCTATGAGCTTTGTGCGATCCATATGCTTTATGATTGCTGGAATAGTTCTTCGTACAGAGACTGGAGCTCATTGCGTAGAAACATCACCGCATACCTTTTGCGCGAAAGTAAGGTATTTACATTAGCTCCGGTGATCTCTGCGATCTCCTGAAAGCTTTTGTCCTCGAGTTCGTGCATGATAAAGACCTCGCTCTGCTCTTTTGGCAGTTTTTTGAGGCTCTCTGTGATGGTCTGCATGATGAGGTCATTCATCATCTTGCCCTCGGCGCTACCATCGTGAGATGGAAGCATGTCAGAGAGGGAGAGAGTATCTCCGTCATCCTTATACCCGAATGTCTGGTCCTCGAGCAGCTCGGGGCGCTTTTTGCGGTAGAAGTCTGTGATCCTGTTGCGCGCTACTGTGAAAAGCCATGAGGCTACCTGCTCTACAGGCTTCATGACGCGGAATGTATTGACAAACTCGTACATGACATCCTGCAGGATATCTTCGGCATCCTCAGTGGTCGGTACGCGCTGTTTGATAAAATTGAGCAGCCTCTTACTCTCTTTGGAGAAAGTTTCAACGATCTTGACGTTACTTTGGTCGGAGGCCATCGGGAGGGTTAAAGTAGTCATTTTACTTGGCATGAATTGATATGTTAGACGACCACGTGTTACTAATATTGTAGGGATTCGTTAAAAAGCGTGCCAACACGTTTTATTGTGACATTATGGCATCCTTTTGAGCGGTCGAGCCGCTGAGTGCTTTTCAGCCCGGCTGGCTATACCCGGCTGCGGCCGACCACCATATCCTATACAGTGTATGGCAAGCTGAACTCTCCACATCTGACCGGGTTTGATTTGATGTACTTATTCCTATTTTTACCCTGATGGAAAGAAAGTTGCTACTGGAGGTGAAGAACCTCGTCACTGAGTTTAAGACCGACGATGGCTATGTGAAGGCGGTCAATGATGTAAGCTTTAACCTCTACCGTGGCGAAACGGTAGGTATAGTAGGGGAGTCCGGCTCGGGCAAATCCGTGACCTCACTCTCTATCATGAACCTGATACCTAACCCACCGGGCCGTATCGCCTCCGGCCAGATCATCTACCACGCCAAGGATGGCCGTACCGTAGACCTGACCAAGATATCTGAGGCGGAGATGAGGAAGTTTCGCGGAGATGAGATCGCCATTATATTCCAGGAGCCGATGACATCGCTGA
>CAZNDJ010000132.1:0-10096 GCA_964571705.1 uncultured Chitinophagaceae bacterium | reverse complement strand
CAGGCGGTGAGGGATATTGATCTTTGAGTTGAGGTCAAAGAGGTATTGGATCACGCCTTCTGCGTTCTCATTCTTCAGCTCCAGTGTACGTGCTATGCGGCGGAATTTATCTTCAAAGCCAGCCACGTTAAACTTCATGCCGTATGGGATATTCACCGCATTGGCCAGGCCGTGGTGTGTATCCAGCAGAGAGGAGAGCGGATGCGCCAGTGAGTGTACCACACCGAGGCCCTTCTGGAAGGCGATAGCACCCATCATAGACGCCATCAGCATCTGTGAGCGCGATTCGATATCAGGACTGTTCACAGCTTTCTCCAGAGAGAGTGACACGAGGCGGATACCCTCCAGTGCGATACCGTCTGCTATAGGGTGGTAGTTCTTGGCCAGGAAGGCCTCCATATTATGCGTCAGTGCATCCATACCGGTAGCAGCCGTGATGAATGGTGGCAGGTCCATGGTCAGTGCCGGATCGGCAAATACGACCTTGGCCAGCAGCTTCGGCGAGAAAAGTATCTTCTTCTGGTGTGTCTCGTCATCTGCTATGATAGCGCTGCGGCCTACCTCGCTACCTGTACCGGAGGTGGTAGGGATAGTGATGAAGTGAGGCACATCATTGGTCACATAGATATCGCCGCCTATCAGGTCGTCATATTTGAAGAGATCCTCACGGTGATTGACACGGAGCACAATAGCGCGGGCCACGTCGAGCGCAGCGCCACCACCTATACCGATGATCACGTCACCCTTGTGAGCGTCCCATGCATCGCCGCCTTTGTAAACGTCAGACTTTACCGGGTTTTTGTGGATGTCGTAGAAGGTCTCCACGGCAAAGCCCTTTGCCTTCAGATCCTCTACTATTTTCTTGAAAAAACCCAGCTGTGCCACGTTAGGGTCGGTCACCACCAGCGGGCGGGAGAGGTTGTTTTTTTTGAGGTACTCGGGCAGCTCGCTGATCACGCCTGCGCCAAAACGGATAGTAGTAGGAAAGTTGAATTGTGAAACTGACATAGTCTGTTATGCTGTTTTAAAATGATGTGTGAAATGCTGAAAGCCCCGCAAAAATAAGCGAGAATCGGATTCCCGGGAGAAAAATATCAGCCGTTTGGCGGTTATTTCCGCACGGTGACCCAGTTGGTAAAAGTGAAGATCTGCCTGCCGCCGTTAAAGTTTTTTTCAATGAAGTTCAGGATACGGTATTTAGGCTTCTCGTGCTTGTAGAGGTCACGGTTCAGGTTGCGGTGCTGCCGGCTGTAGTTCAGCTGGTGTGCCCAGTTAAATTTGGCTAACCAGTCCCGCATGACTTTAGGATGCGTACCGCGAAAGCGGTCCAGCCTGCCGAGCGGTCCGTACTGGAAGAGATCCTGTGTGTAGTAAGCCTCACCGCCATCCTTGCCATGATGCATGTCATGCTGCAGGTTGCGCTTCCTGGTCATCAGCTCCGGTGGGCGCACCCAGCCATAGTGGTAGATGGGCACATCTAGCTCGGCCACTTTCATCTTGCGGTCGTCGATACGAAAGGAGATAGCATCCTTGTACGACGCAGCACCGAGCCCGTTGCGCACGATACGTATCTCATGCGCACACCAGCCGTGGCTGATCACCTCATGCTCATAGTCGCCAAAGAAATGATGGTACCAGATCAGCATCCCCTCTACCTCCTGATCGGTGTAGTATTTCTGGCAGGCGGCTTTGATCTTTGGCAGGTCGTCTTCGTGTATCACCTCGTCTGCCTGGAGGTAGATACACCAGTCGCCGGTGCACTGCTGCAGGGCAAAGGTCGTCTCCTCGCGGAAGATCGCACCGTCTTTGAAGAGTTTTTCATCCCACACGCGCGGGTAGATCTTTATTTTGTCAGAGCCGATGCTGAGTATCTGCTGCAGGGTATCGTCATCGGGGTCACCCTCGCCGAGCGCCACTACAAACTCATCTACCAGCGGCAGCAGGCTCTCTATACAGGCCCGGATAGGGTAGTAGAGCTTGCCCGCATTGCGCACCATGGTGAATCCGCTGATCTTCATCAGGGACCAAATGTAGCTTAACTTTCCTTGAATTGGTTTGGCACGAATGATGTTTATCTTTGGGCCTATGACATCTTTTAAACTATTGATGGCAACTGTGCTACTTTATGCCTCTGCAGCCTCAGCGCAATGTGTAGCCCCTTACTCTAATCTTTCTAACAACTTTTATGCTTATGAAAACGGGGAGGGCCACTTTCTGGAGCCTGTACAGCCCACCTCATATAAGGTAGGCAAGAATTACCTGGCATTTATCAACGGGCAAAACTCCCGGCTGCGTGTCTACTATGGTGGTAAAGTCTATACTGTGTGTGAAAACGCCGCTGACTATTGGGCCACTGACAACTGGTTTGTCTGGAAAAATTTTGGCCTGTTGGGAGTTTTGTATAACAATGAGCTGAAGCCACTGGACAAAATGGTGACCGGTGAATATTGGATCGGCGATAGCATCATAGCCTGGAATAGTCAGTTCAATGACCTGCGCGTTTTTTATCAAGGGGAAACGCGCGCGATAGACCAGTTTTTGCCTCAGCAGAAGACCGCAGCAGATGGTACGACCACCTACTCCAACGTGAGCATCGGCCCTAATATACTGGCCTATGTGGACCAGTCTAATATTTTCAAGGCATTTTATAATAACAAGGTGGTAGCAGTGGAAAATTATGAGCCGCCGATGTTTAAGTGCGCGCGCGATTTTATCGTGTACATAGACTATAACAACAACTTTAAATTTTTCTATAAAGGTGTACAGTATGAGACCACTATCAATAACGTAAAACGCTACTGGCTTGGCGAGGGTTTCTTTGCCTACTACAATATCCAGAGCGAGCTGGTAGTATGGTACGAGGGAGAGGAGCGCGTCATAGCCCAGGACCAGCCACAGGATATGCATGTAGCTAATAATATCATGGCCTATACGGACAAGAGCAGCAACTTCTGGGTATGGTATAAGGGCAAGGCTGAGATGCTCGAACGCTTCAAGCCCCTGTCTGTGAAACTGTACCGCGACCTGGTGGTCTATCAGGATCTGGATGGCAGGCTGAAGGGCTACTACATGGGCAAGCAGATCAAGGTGAGCGACCAGATAGTGACCTCATATAATCTGTATAATGAAACTGTATCCTACTCTCTACAGCGTGGTGAAACTATCTTCTGGTGTCAGGGCCAGAGCACACCTGTAGAATACTAAAGCCCATGGCAAAGACACTGAAATTTTCTGCGGAGCTGATGGATGCTGGTGGGGGAGGAGTATATGTCATATTCCCCTATAGCACAGAGGAGGTGTTTGGTGTCAAGGGGCGGGTGCCTATCCGCGCCACGATAGATGGAGAGCCGTACCAGGGATCACTGGTGAAGTATGGTATGCCGCAGCATATGCTGCTCGTGCTGAAAAGCATCCGCGCAAAGATCGGCAAGGATATAGGTGACATGGTGGATGTCTCCATCTGGCATGATACGGAGGTGCGCAAGGTAGATGTGCCAAAAGACTTTGCCAGGGCGCTGAAAGAAAACAACCTCAAAGCCGCCTTTGATAAAATGAGCTACTCGCACCAGCGTGAGTGGGTGCTGTGGATAGAGGATGCGAAGAAGGAGGAGACCCGCTTGCGCCGCATAGGGAAGGCAGTCGAACGGCTTCAAGCCAAATCCTGATAGCAGTTTTTAGCGCAGCTTTTTATCAAATCACCAGCCTATATTTTTGATAGATTTGGTGAAAATTTCCTCGATGAGAGTGTCACTGCGTCTTGTTTGTTTGTGTCTTGCTTCCTTGTACTTGCTTCCGGGGCCACTCATGGCTCAAGCTACCTTCCGCTCTACAGCTAATCCGATGTACTGGAAGAACAAAATGCCTTTCCCGGGCTACTGGCAGCAGGATGTGGCCTATCAGATCAAAGCCACGATAGATGAGAACTCCGACATAGTGGGCGGGGAAGAGCACCTGACGTACTACAATAACTCTCCTGATACGCTCCGCTTTGTTTATTTCAATCTGTATCAGAATGCCTTTCAGCCGGGCAGCTACCTCGATGATCTGCAGCACCACAATGATGTAGTACCTCAATACGGCCGCTATGAAAAGAAGCAGGAAGGCACACTCATAGACAGGATAGAGTCTGGCGATGAGCCGCTCCGCACACAGCTGGACAATACGGTGATGAAGGTGTTTCTCACTAAGCCACTGGCTCCAAATCAGTCTGTCACTTTTGATATCAACTTCCGCACTTTCTTTGACGCTGGGAGCACGCGCCGGCGTATGAAGAAGTACAAAGCCTACGGCTTCACCCACTACAATGGCTGCCAGTGGTACCCTAAGATCTGCGTCTATGACCGCAAGAGCGGCTGGAATACAGACCAGCATCTTAATCGTGAGTTTTATGGCGACTATGGTTCTTTTGATGTGGAGCTGACCTTTGCGTCAAACTATATCGTAGAGGCTACAGGCGTGCTGCAAAACGAAAAAGAAGTACTGCCCGATACGCTGAAGGGTAAGCTGCAGATACGAAACTTCAAGGATAAAAAATGGGAGGAGAAACCCTCCGTTATTATCCCTTACAAAAAGGGCGAGACCAAGACCTGGATCTATCATGCGGATAATGTGCATGACTTTGCCTGGACGGCGGACCCTAGCTATCGCATAGCCGATACTATGTGGAATGGCATCCGCTGCGTAGGCATCTGCCAGGAGCCACACGCTGCCGGCTGGCAAAACAGTGCAGAGTATTGCGCCAAAATTGTAAAGTGCTTCTCTGAGTCTGTCGGCATGTTTGAGTGGCCGAAGATGGTGGTGGCCGATGCCGCAGATGGCATGGAGTACCCGATGATCACTATGGATGCCGGTCGCGATCCGGGCTATCACAGCCTGCTGGTGCATGAGGTAGGGCACAACTGGTTTTATGGTATGCTGGGCAATAACGAAACATACCGTGCCATGATGGATGAAGGCTTCACTCAGTTTCTCACTATCTGGGGCGTGGAGCACATAGACCGTGATAGCTCTTTTGACAAGCCGTCTAAGAATAAATATGTGCGCCACTTCTCCGAGCGCGGCAGGACGCGTGATGGCCGCGCCTATATGGGCTATCTACGGGAGGCTACCCTGCGCACAGATGAGCCTATCAATACGCACAGCGATGCATTCAACGGGGCGCTGGGCCAGGGCGGTGGATACGGCATGGTGTACAATAAGACGGCTACCATGCTCTACAATCTGCAGTACGTACTCGGTGATAGTGTCTTCCTGGCAGCCATGCGCCACTACGTAGCGCAGTGGAAGATGTGCCATCCATACCCTGAGGACTTCCGCAATTCATTTATTCAGTTCACGCACGTAGACCTCAACTGGTTCTTTGATGAATGGATGGAGGGCACTAAGCTGCTGGACTATAAAGTGGCATCCGTACATCACGCACATGATACCCTCCAAACCAAAGATCTCTACCGCATCAAGCTAAAGCGCAAAGAACGTATGCAGATGCCGATAGACCTCCGTGTGATATCAAAGAAGGATTCCGTTTACGATTATCATATCCCTAACACATGGTATGAAAAGAGCCTGACACAAAAACTGGATTCATTTACTGCACCGGAGTTTAAAGATCCGCAGCATGATAGTATCCTGCCTAAGTGGTATGGCTGGGATAAGCTGAGGCCTACCTATACAGCCACCATCATAGTGCCTGGTGGTGTGAAAAATGTGATCATAGACCCCACTGACCGTCTGGCTGATATCAATTCCTATGACAATCGCCTCCGCGGCAATACAGAAGTGCGCTTTGACTCGCATATCTATCCGCCTACCGGCTGGCAAAAGTACCGCATCTGGATGCGCCCGGACCTGTGGTATAACTCTTATGCAGGCTTCCAGCTCGGCTTCCACATGGAGGGCAGCTATATGTATGTGAAGCATAAATTTGAATTTACCGGATGGCTCAATACGCACCTGGCGCAGGGCGGGGCCTATCACTATGCCGATGCTGACCTGAAAAAGGCTGGATGGTTCAACTATATGTTTAGCTACTCCACGCCGATACACAAGGTGATGAAGAATACTAGCTTCTACTTCCAGTCACGCTGGCTGGATGGCTACGAGATGTACAAGTTTGGCATCACTAAGAATCTGCCGAATAACTTCTCCCTCGATATTCATTTCAAAGGTTTCACAAGGAACAGGCCCTACTGGAAAAACTATCTCGTCAACCAAAATGAATGGGATACCTACTGGGAGACATCAAACAAATTCAACGCTTCACTCAATGTCACTGCGACATATACTTATAACAAAACGAAAGCTGCTGGCTCCGTCACCGCGCATATGCGCTCAGCCGCCCTGTCTACCTCAAGCAACTATCACTACCTCGAGCTCACTCATATAGACCGTGTCAGCTTCTGGCGTTTTGACCTTCGTACGCGGGTGTATGGCCGCTTTGGTATGGGCAGCCTGCTGCCTAGCGAGTCTGCGCTCTACTACGCTGCCGCCAATGAGGAAGACATGATGGAGAATAAATACATGCGCGCAGCGGGCTTCTTCCCACAGCAGTGGAGCGGCTATGGTGCGGATGTAAACCACATGCACTACGGCGGCGGCCTCAACCTGCGCGGCTACTCCGGCTATGCCATACAGGAGCGTGATAAGTATGGCGTAGTAGTACCTGCCTACAAGGGGCAATCAGGATTTTCTGTAAATGGCGAGCTGGATTTCAACCGTATTGTCCCGGTGAAAAATCAAAAGCTCAAAGATGCAGTAGGGCTGAATACTTACCTCTTCGGGGATCTGGGTGCCATCGCGTATCAAAACTCACATGGCGAGCAGGAGCTATCTACAGTCCGCTTTGACGGTGGCGCAGGCGTAGCACTCACGATCAAGAAGTGGGGTTTCCTGCAAAACATCAAGCCGCTGACTTTCCGTTTTGATGTACCATTCTTCATCTCCAGCACACCGGCTGCAGACTCACGCTATGTGAAATTCAGGTGGGTGATCGGGATCAATAGAGCATTTTAGGATATAGTGAGAGTTGCCTTGTACTACTTTAGAGGCATCTCTTTCTTTTCTACTTCATCCCCCGTATCGTTGTATCTGGTGATTCGGGTCAGTTGCCCTTTGGCATTATATTCTTTCATCTCTCCCACAGCTACAAACCGCAAGTCATCATTGGTGGAGTATTCACCCTCCAGCGCCAGGATGCCACTCTCATAGTACTGGTGCCATTTTCCTACGCCAATGGAATACCTCATGCTGCCTTTAAAATAGATTTTCCCGTTGCAGTAATATTTCGTGTAAGCGTAGAATGAAGAATCAGCAAAGACCTTGTCGATGAGTTGGCCATTTTCACAATAGTTTTCTTCTGTGATCATCCGGCCGTGTATCGTTGATTTTCTGGTTTTGATTTTCCCCGATGGGTAGTAGAAAACTTTGGTGCAGGTGTCATGGATACAATCTTCGTCATATTCTACCTCACCTGTATCATACCAGCCTCTGGCGTGGCCTTCAGCCAGGTCCTCCTCATAGTGCCTGACGAACTCCATCTTACCGTTTTTATAAACACCTTTTGCATCAAAATTATAATAGCCGGGCTTATATATCTCTTCATACATCATTTCGCCTGTATCAAAGAAGAGCTTCCTATTGATCCTATGATCCGATTTGTCATACTGGATGATCTCCTGAGGCTTATGATTAGCATGAAATATCGTATCCGAGTGTCCTTGAGCTAATGCTGCTATAGGAATAACCACATCTGAAGCTATTAACCAGGCCATTACCTTAAAAAAACGATTCACTGGAAAGAGTGTTTTCATTACGCTAAGGAAAAAATATTCGAAGGAAATCAAAGAATAAAAAAAGGAGAGCCATCAGCTCTCCTTTGTATTGTCTATTGTCTAAAGTCTGGCGTCTCTCATCTGATTATGCGTAGCTCGCCACATCAGGGCAAGTACATACCAGATTACGGTCGCCAAAGCTGTTATTGATACGTGCGACAGATGGCCAGAATTTGCCCTCCCTGACCCATGGCAGCGGATACGCTGCCTCCTGGCGGGTGTAGCCGTGGCTCCACTCCTCAGCAGTCAGCATCTCCACTGTATGCGGGGCATTCTTCAGCGGATTGTCTGTGGCATACCATGTCTTGGTTTGTATCTTCTCGATCTCTCCCTTGCTAGAGATGAACGCCTCGCAGAAGCGGTCTATCTCTGCCTTGTCTTCACTCTCTGTAGGCTCGATCATCAGTGTGCCGGCTACAGGAAATGATACGGTAGGAGCGTGGAAGCCATAATCCATCAGGCGCTTGGCCACATCCTCTACCTCTATACCCACTGTATGCTTGAAGTGGCGGAACTCGATGATCAGCTCATGCGCTACGCGGCCGTTAGACGCGCCGGTGTACAGCACAGGATAGTGGTCCTCGAGGCGTGCCTTGATATAGTTCGCATTCAGGATAGCGTATTGGGTCGCCTTCTTGCAGCCATCAGGTCCCAGCATACGGATATAGCCATAGCTGATGAGCAGGATGCTGGCACTGCCATATGGCGCAGATGATACAGCGTGTATCGCCTTCTCGCCACCGGTCTTCACGAGCGGATTGCCCGGCAGGTATGGTGCGAGGTGCGCAGCTACGCAGATAGGTCCCATGCCAGGGCCACCACCACCGTGAGGGATAGCAAAGGTCTTGTGCAGGTTGATGTGATTCACATCTGCACCGATGAAGCCCGGACCGGTGAGGCCCACCTGAGCATTCAGGTTAGCGCCGTCCATGTACACCTGACCGCCATTGGCGTGGATCAGTGCACACACATCCTTGATATTATCTTCAAACACGCCGTGCGTAGATGGATAGGTGACCATCAGGCAGCACAGGTTATCCTTGTGCTCTTCCACTTTCTTCACCAGATCGTCAAAGTTGATATTACCCTTGTCGTCCGTAGCCACTACCACCACTTTGCAGCCGCACATCACGGCGGTAGCAGGATTGGTGCCGTGTGCAGAGGCTGGTATCAGGGCTACATCGCGGTGGCCCTGTCCTATATCTTTCTGATAGGCGCGTATGACCTGTATGCCGGCGTACTCACCTTGTGCACCAGAGTTGGGCTGCAGTGATGTGGCAGCGAAGCCAGTGATCTCTGACAGGTAGCTCTCCAGCTCGCGGATGATCTCCTGATAGCCCGCTGCCTGGTCTACCGGGCAGAACGGATGCAGCCCGCCAAACTCAGCCCAGCTCACAGGCTCCAGCTCTGCCGCAGCATTGAGCTTCATCGTGCAGGAGCCCAGTGGTATCATGGATTTGGTCAGGCTCAGGTCCTTATTCTCCAGCAGCTTGATGTAGCGCATCAGGTTTGACTCAGAGTGATGCGTGTTAAACACCGGGTGCGTCATATATGCAGAGGTGCGCTCCACCTTGATATCCAGCGTAGCAGCTGTTTTTTCTACATCAGCTTTGTATCCGCTCTTGCCTATCGCTTCTGCCAGGATGGACAGTACATTGGCGATATCTTCCGGCTGGTGTGTTTCATCTACAGAGATAGATACATAGTTATTGCAGCTATAGTAGAAGTTGGTCTCATGCTGCAGGGCTATGCTATTGATCTTTGCGAAAAGATCCTTGTTTCCCGCAGTATCTATCGTGACGGTGTCAAAGAATTTAGAAGTGCTGAGCGTATAGCCGAGGGCCTTCAGCTCAGTGCCGAGCACACTGGCCATCGTGTGGATGCGCAGTGCTATATTCTTGACGCCCTGCGGGCCGTGGTACACTGCATACATGCTGCTCATGATAGAGAGCAGTGCCTGGGCGGTACAGATATTTGAGGTAGCCTTCTCGCGGCGTATGTGCTGCTCACGGGTCTGGAGTGCCATACGGAGCGCAGGATTATTCTGAGCATCTACAGATACGCCTATGATACGGCCTGGTATCACACGCTTGTGCTCATCTGTGATGGCAAAGAACGCAGCATGAGGGCCACCATAGCCCATCGGTACGCCAAATCGCTGAGAGTTGCCCACGGCGCAGTCTGCGCCCCACTCACCCGGAGGCGTGAGGAGCGTGAGCGCCATCAGGTCGCAGGCCACTGTCACGGCGCAGCCTACAGCGTGGCAC
>CAZNDJ010000131.1:0-10097 GCA_964571705.1 uncultured Chitinophagaceae bacterium | reverse complement strand
GATGATCTGCAGGTGCAGTTTATTCCATAGCGCCTCGGGGAATAAGCGCTTGGCGTCTTTCTCCGTCTGCTCTACATTCTTGCCATTGGTCAGTTTCCACCGCGTCATGAGGCGATGTATGTGCGTATCTACGGGGAAGGCCGGTACTCCAAAAGCCTGCGACATGACCACAGAGGCTGTCTTGTGGCCCACACCGGGCAGCTCCTCCAGCTCCTCAAAGGTCTGCGGCACCTCGCCGTTATATTTCTCCATGAGGATGCGCGACAGCTCGGAGATAGCCTTAGACTTGGTAGGAGAGAGGCCGCAGGGGCGGATGATCTCTCGTATCTCCTCTACATCCAGCTTCATCATTTTCCTGGGCGTATCTGCCAGGGCAAAGAGGTCGGGTGTCACTTCATTCACACGCTTGTCCGTGCACTGGGCGGAGAGCAGCACCGCTACGAGCAGCGTGTAGGCATCCTTGTGGTCCAGCGGGATGGGCACGGTAGGGTAGAGCTCCTCCAGCTTGTGGATGATAAAGTCTACGCGCTCTTTTTTATTCATGCGGCTAAAGTAGCAAACGTGTAGCAATCCTGCTGAGCAGAGAGGTGCTTTTCACTGACGGATGTCAGCGTTATTTTCTATTGGTGGTTTTATCTTTGAGCAGTCATACGCTCATGGTGAAAATCATCCTGAAAATAGCTGCCGTCATACTGCTGCTCTTCAATGGCATCGGCGCGCTATATGGTGGTTTGTCCTTTATGCTGCATCCTGATGGCAGTGACCTGGGTATGTCTGCGGAGTACCTGCGCTACTCGCCGTTCAGCGACTTCTTTGTGCCGGGTGTGATACTTTTTACATGCAATGGTGTACTTAGTCTGGTTGCTACAGCATTAGTACTATTCTCACATCGCTATGCGGTGTGGGCTGTGTTGTTGCAGGGAGCGATACTGGTGGGATGGATAGCAGTGCAGGTGCTGATGGTGCGGGACTTTCAGGAGCTGCACGCGGTCATGCTGGGTACGGGTGTGGGGCTGGTGGTATGTGGCGTGGGGCTCAGGAAATATGACAAATGAGGTCACTGAATTTGTAGGTGTATGTGGTCATCATGCCGCACCGCACGGCAGCCATGAAATTTTATCTTATTCACATTATCCAACCCCATCGATGTTTCAGATGTGGCTCGATGAAGATCATCGATATTGATGGTTCAGCAGCCAGTATACGGATCAGTGCAGCAGTAGCACCTGCATCTACATTGTATCTTTCATGCCATGCATCAAACCAAAACTTTCGCAGTATACTATAATGCTTGTATCCTGCCTGCTCACACTGGCAGGGCATATCTACTTCGCCTTTCACAGGAGCTTCACAAAAGCCATAGCCCCACCATGCAGGAGTACCGGTGAGTACATCAGGGCTTTCTTTATCCTGATAGTAGTAGCTCAGGTCTAGCTTGCGTCCATCATTATGGCTCAGGTGTGGCAGCATAGGCCAGCCATTGACAAAGGGGAAGCCTGCATCCAGATAGCGCAGAGGTATTGAGGCGCCATTCTCTTTCTGCTTGTTTGCCACATCTATCAGTACATCCCGGAGCGAGCGGCGCACATAGTGCCGATTTAGCAGGCAGGTCATGATATTATTAGGCTGGATACCATGATTATCAAAGACCGGTAACGCCACGCGGCCAAACACAGCCGCCAGCCTGGGTATCGCTGTAGCACTTAGCAAAAAATAGATAGTGAGGAAAGAGAGGGCCTTTAAGATGGCGGCTACAGATTTCTTTACCACCTTACTTTCTACCAGTCTATACAGCGGCCAGCATAGCAGGTAGATCACGCCGCCCACCTGCGTGAGCACTGTGAGGATAAGGAAAATGACAAGCCGCATAAAAATCTTCATAGCATCATAAAGCTACTAAAATAAAACCCCGGCGCGGAGCCGGGGTCATTGTCAATCTAATTAACCCTTAAAACTAAACTCGGCTACGCTGCGGGAGCGTAGCGCATTAAAACTCTGAAAAAGTTTCACGTATAATACGAATGGAGTCATCTATCTGATCTTTTGTAATCACTAGCGGTGGGGCCAGCCTGATGATATAGGAGTGGGTTGGCTTGGCTAGCAGTCCTTTGGCTGCCATACGCACGCAGATATCCCATCCCATTGATTCATTATCTGTATCCAGCACTATTGCGTTCAACAGGCCCTTGCCACGTATCTGCTTGATGAGCGGATGCTTGATCTTGCCGAGTTCCTGTCTGAGGTATTTGCCAAGGTAGTGGGCATTCTGCACCATGTTCTCATCTTTCAGCACTTGCAGGGCGCTCATGGCTACCTTGCAGGCCAGTGGATTGCCGCCGTAGGTAGAGCCGTGCTCACCCGGACGTATATTCATCATGATATCGTCATCTGCCAGCACTGCTGAGACAGGCAGTACACCACCGCTCAGGGCTTTGCCGAGGATCACCATATCCGGGCGCACGTCCTCATGGTCACAGCAGAGCAGTTTGCCTGTACGCCCCAGTCCTGTCTGTACCTCATCAGCCACGAAGAGCACATTACTCATGCGGCATACCTCGTAGGCCTTGGCCAGGTAGCCCTCGTGCGGCACCGCCACACCGGCCTCGCCCTGTATCGGCTCTACTATAAAGGCCGCTACCGTAGGATCCTCTACTGCGCGCGCCAGTGCACTCAGATCGTCAAATGGTATAGTGATAAAGCCCGGTACCTGTGGCCCAAAGCCGCCGTAGCTGCTCGGGTCAGTAGAGGCGCTGATGGCCGCTATGGTCCGTCCATGAAAGTTGCCCTCTACAAAGATGATCTTGGCCTGGTCCTGAGGAATGCCTTTCTTGACATAGCCCCAGCGGCGGGCCAGCTTGATAGCTGTCTCTACGGCCTCTACGCCGGTATTCATAGGCAGCACCTTGTCATAGCCAAAGTACTCATGTATATAGCGCTCATACTCACCCAGCACCGAGTTGTAAAAGGCGCGGGAGGTCAGCGTGAGCTTGTCAGCTTGCTTCTTGAGGGTATCTATGATGAGGGGATGGCAGTGGCCCTGATTGACTGCAGAGTAGGCCGAGAGAAAGTCATAGTAGACCTTACCCTCTACATCCCATACATTGGCGCTGCGGCCACGCTCCAGCACTACCGGTATAGGGTGGTAATTGTGAGCACCGTAGCGCTCTTCTAGTTCCATCAAATATTCTGCACGGGAGATAGCTGTATCTGAGGTCATACCTTATTGACTTTTCGTGAGTGAAAATATGATAATTAAGGTAAATGTCTCCCTATATGACTGGACTGAAGAGTTTTAGAGCTTCAGATATGTGATAGATAGCCTGGTGGCTGAAAGGGTTGCATCAGGATCGTAAAAAAGTTCGGTTTTTGTATTTCTGACAAAAACATGACAATTCTATCCTTGTACCAAATTGCGTACGTAAACGTATAATACATGGATAAACAGACTCTTTTGTGGTCTATTTTGATTAAACTTGTATAGACGAAACTCCAAAGAATATGCGTCATATCTACCTGATTTTTACTGCCTGCCTGGTAGTGTTTGGCACCTTAGCCCAATCCACGTCAAAAACTCCTCCGGTACATGACGCTGCTACATCCAAGAAGACAGATAACCTCGGTAGTCTTCTGCTACACCAGAGGCTTAAAGACCCTCAATATGCGCATAGCGCGGAATTGAAGCACGTCATGGTGAAGGGTGACCCCGCCGAGGTCAGGGCGCTGACAGAGCAATACGGTGGTGTGTACAAATACAGTGCAGGTAAGATATCATCTATAGATATCGCCTACAAGGATCTTGCTGCCTTTGCAGCGTCACCTTCAGTAGAGGCGATCGAAGCCAATGGCGATGTAGGTTTTGGTAAAGCATTCATGGATACGGCGCGTATTATGAATAATATTGATAGTGCTCATCAGGGTATAGCACCACTTTCCATGCCTTATAAGGGTGCGGGAGTCTTGGTCGGTATTATAGACGGTGGTATCTATTTTCGCCATCAGGATTTCAAACGATCCAATGGCAACACGCGCATCCGCTATATTTGGGACCAGGTAGATTCGTCAGGTACACGTCCCAGCTATGGCTACGGCAGTGTGTGGGATTCCGCACAGATCAATGCCGGCACCTGTACTCATAAGGAACCCAGTAGTGACCAGGGCCACGGCACAGCTGCGGCAGGTGTAGCCGCTGGCAACGGTTCCAGCTGGGATACTGGTGATCCTT
Source organism: uncultured Chitinophagaceae bacterium (assembly GCA_964571705.1). Taxonomy (GTDB): domain Bacteria; phylum Bacteroidota; class Bacteroidia; order Chitinophagales; family LD1; genus UBA1941. Next base: position 5,875 of record CAZNDJ010000131.1, on the reverse strand, counting down.
ACCTGAGGGGACGTTATACCGGGACTGCTCCAGAGGCGGATTTGATCGTAGTACGCGTGAATGGTGGCCGCTCCGACTATCTGGCTACTATTGCGGATGCCATCAATTTTATTTTTACCAAAGCGGACCAGCTGGGTATGCCGTGTGTAATCAATACCAGCGTGGGAACTTACTACGGACCGCATGATGGATCTGAGCTGTCGGTACAGGTTATAGAAAATATGCTGGATCAGCACTCTGGTAGGGTGGTAGTAGCTGCCGCAGGTAATGCCGGCAACATAAAGCACCATCTGTCCTATCAACTCAGTAGTACAGATTCGCTCTGGTCATGGTTTTTGTATAATTCAACTACACATAGCGTTTACTTTGACCTGTGGGCTGATACTGCACAATTCAGAAGCGCCAATTTTGCCATAGGATGTGACCTCAGCGCTACCGGCGCCCCCCGTGGCCGCACCCGGTACTTCAATGTCCTGACTGATTTTGCTTTTGGTGGAGGTGCTTATGCTGAAATAGATGATACATTAAAGGCAGGTGCGACACGCCTTGGCATATACTCCATCGGTGTCACCAAGTACCAAGGGTTGTATCATGTCGAGTTTTACATCATACCGAGCTCGACCAGTGACCTTTGGAGGCTGGAGACACGGGGGCAAGGCACCTTCGATCTCTGGGCAAGCAGTTCACTGATCGGCACATCGAGTTTCGCTAATATCACTAATCCTGCTGCCTGGCCTAATTGCCGTTTCCCGGATACTATCAAAACTATCGTTGCTGGCTGGCAATGCTCCGACAAGGTCATAACAGTGGCTAACTATTATAACCGTAAAGGCTATCGTGACATAGACAGCAACTATGTGAATCTGGGGGTGACTCCCGGTGCAATATCCGCCTCATCATCAGTAGGCCCTACGCGAGATGGACGGCAAAAGCCTGATATAGCTGCTACCGGAGATGTACTCACCACTACCGGGGATTCTACTTATATTTCGCAGCTTACCATTTCGGGAGGTACAAACCGCCAGAAAATATCCTTGGGTGGCAAACATGTACGTGATGGAGGCACTTCTATGGCCTCTCCAGTAGTGGCTGGCGCTGTCGCACTCTACCTGCAGGAGCACCCTGGCGCTACCTATGCCGAGGTCAAATTGGCTTTCAAACGGACCGCAAAGAGAGATACCTTTACTTCTACTGTGAATATTCCCAATTATCGCTTTGGATGGGGAAAGCTCAATACCTACCAGGCGCTGATCAATCCGGTAATTTATGGCTGTATGGATACGGGGTCCATTAATTTTAATCCCAATGCCAATGTAGACACTGGCGGTTGTATGCCTAAGGTTTATGGCTGCACCGATACCGGCTCTATCAACTATAGTGCGGCTGCCAATGTGGACAATGGCACCTGTACACCTAAAGTGTACGGTTGTACAGATACCGGCTCAATTAATTATAGCGCATCTGCCAACGTGAACAATGGCAGCTGCATCCCTAAGGTGTATGGCTGCACTGATACAGGCTCGATCAACTATAATGCCTCTGCCAATGTCAACAACGGTACCTGTGTACCTAAGGTGTACGGCTGCACTGATACTGGCTCGATCAATTACAGTGCATCTGCTAACGTCAATAATGGCACCTGCGTGCCAAAAGTATACGGCTGTAGGGATACCGGCTCGATCAACTATAATCCGCTGGCCAATGTCAGCAATGGCTCCTGCATCCCTAAGGTATATGGCTGTACAGATACCGGCTCGATCAACTACAATGCAGCTGCTAACGTCAATAATGGCACCTGCGTGCCGAAAGTATATGGCTGTACAGATACTGCATCGATCAATTACAATACTCAGGCTAATGTCAGCAATGGAAGCTGTGTGCCAAAGGTATATGGCTGTATGGATACTGGCTCTATCAACTATAGCGCACAGGCAAACGTCAGCAATGGCTCTTGCATCCCTAAGGTCTACGGCGTGATGGATACTGCCTGCCGCAACTTTAACCCGCAGGCCAATGTCAATGGCGGTATCTGCATACCAAACGGGGTGACCGATATTTCAAATGTATCACTCGCCATGGATGTAGTACCAAATCCATTCACTAGTGCTACCACTATCTTTATATCCTCCTCTGAGCCGCTGACGGGTGCTCAGCTGCGATTCTATGACCAGCTGGGCAGGGTTATAGATGTAGTGCCGGTAGCCACAGGCGTCCATCAGGTAGAGTACACCAATAGCAAACTCGCCGCAGGCATCTATGACATAGCCCTCGTACGCAATGAGAGCATCATAGCCATCCGCAAGGCTGTAGTAGACAAATAACTGTCTAAAGGAAATCAAGGGAAAGCCTTCGCGTATAGCGAGGGCTTTTTTATTTCTGCTACTGGCTGGCTGTCAGGAGGGAGCGCCAGAGTTTACATCATTTGATCAGTGCAAATAGCTCCGGGTGGGCTACCACATACGCAGCCATTCGCTCCCGCTCCTCATCCATCACCGCATAGTATTCATTGTCCAGCGGCTCAAACTCAGGATGCTCTTGATACATTTTGGCAAATTCCTGCAGCGTCTTCTCGCGCTCCAGTATGGCCTTCTTATCCCTGTATAGCGGCCGCGCACGGTCTATGATCGCCGCAGTCTTTGCCAGCCCCCACCCACGCAGAAGCTCACTCACTGGTGTCTCAAATATAAAAGAGCCATAGCCATTCTCTATCAGCTGGATGATACCACCATTGGCTACCTGTCCGTCCCAGGCCTCGTAGCCCAGTAGCACATTCTGCTCTGTGGTCAGTGCCGGTAGCTGCTGCGATGGGTCAGTAGCTGCTATGCCGCGATAGAGATCGCATAGCTGCCAGATCAGCTCTGCAGCGTCTGCTTTTAGCGCATCAAACTCAGCGCGGTCCAGTATCGGTACGGTCACGGCCATTTATCAGTCAGTTACTTTTTGTGTGAGAAACCAAAGTCTATGCGGTAGTAGAAGAGCGGCAGGAAGCCGAGCTGGTAGATCAGCTGTGGCTGCGTAGATGCACTCACATACTGCAGGCGCAGGATGTTCTTTTGTCCTGTCACATTCACCAGGTCTACACCCACCTCTTGCGTCAGATGCTTGCGGCTGTTGAATGAGTAGTTGATCTTCACATCAAAGCGGAAGTACGGCTTGAATTCAAACTTATTGCGTAGTGCATCCTGCACCACAGGCTGGCCTGCATCGGCAGATTTGGCCAGGTCAAATGGCGTATACCGCTGCCCTCCGCCAAAGGTGATCTTGCCACCTATGCCGATGGTATTGAGCCGCTTCTTACCCCATTTAAATTCTTTGGTGCCCAGCACATTCATCACATAGTGGCAGTTGAAGTCAGAGTTGTACCACTGCCCATCGGAGGCGCGGTACCGTGCATCATACAGTGATCCTGAGAACATCGCAAACCAGTTATGCGTGAAGAACTTCTCCACCGTCAGCTCTATACCCATATTGCGGCCTATGCCCTTATTGGTTAGCCTGCCCGGGAAGAAACGGTCAAAGCCCGTACCCTCATTCAAGATAGAGTAGGAGGAGGCAAAGGTATCTACCGGCAGCCCAAAGATGTACTGGAAGTAGCCCTCCACTTTGATCCGCACATCGTGGCGGAAAAAGACATCATAGCTACCCACTACGTGGAAGGAGCGCGTAAAGTCCAGATCCTTATTGCGTAGCCGGGTATCACTACGGTTGGTAAAGTTTTCCCGCTGGAAGTAAGCGTAGTAAGGTTGCGTCTGGCTATGCAGGCCGGTACCTAGTGCTAGCGATTGATTGGGTTTGAACTGGTACTTGACCGATGCGCGAGGCTCCAGGCTCCAGCTCCAGTTTAGCGTAAAGAGCTGACCGTGCAGGCCGGCCGTCACACTGACTTTCTTGGAGATATTATACTTCCACTGTACATATGGGAGGAAGAGGAAGTGTACGCCCTTGTACTGCAGGCGGTACTCCCACTGGTAGCGCTGCTCATTCAGGTTGCTGTCAGTATAGTTGAATACTAGCATCTGAGAGTTCATGCCAAAGCGCAGCGAGTGTCGCGGATTGAGCTTATAGTTGCGATAGAAATTGCCGCTGAACCGAGACTCTACAAACTGGTAGCCCATCTGGCGGTACATACCATCTACTATGAAGTTGCCCGTGGCAGAGTCTACATGCCGTGCTACGCGGTTGAAGTGGTCGCCTATAGTAGTACCCGAGGCTGCAAAGGTGATCTTGGAGTAGCACTTGTCATTGATCGGCCTCGTGTAGCTGATGCCAAATATGCCCAGCCCTGAGCGGAACCATTCATCTATGTTATTAGAGGCATAGATGTCCTGGCCTCCCGGCCTCTTATTAGTGCTGGTGATAAACTCAATAGTACTCAAGCCACCTATGCCAAAGAGCGAAATGTTACCCTTCTTCAGCGGGAAGTTCAGTTTGAAATTGAGGTCCTGATAGTGCGGTACGGCGGTAGTGCCTATGTCTACACCCAGCTTCACCAGCAGGTCCAGTGTAGAGTACCGGTAGGCAAACTGATAAGAAGATTTTTTCTTGCGGTCTATCGGCCCCTCTGCGCTGGCCTCAAATCCCAGCAGGCCCCACTGTAGTGATGCCTCATGCTTTTCATCATTGCCGTTTTTGAATTTTACATCAAACACTGCCGCCAGCGCATTGCCATATTCCGCCGGGAATGCTCCCGTGAGGAAATCAGAATTGGCGAGTGATTTATTGTTCAGCACATTTACCGAGCCGCCGGTAGTACCCGCTATAGCAAAGTGCGAAGGGTTGGGTATGTCTACATTCTCTACACGCCAGAGTACACCGAGAGGAGAGTTGCCGCGCACCACGATATCATTGCGAGAGTCGTCAGTACCAGACACACCGGCAAAGTTTGACGCCATGCGCGCCGGATCAGAGCGGCTGCCTGCATACCGCGTAGCCTCCTCTACGGTAAACTGGCGGGCACTCGTCTGCGCCATGTCATTGATAGATTCGCCCTTGCGCTTGCCCGCGTTGACCTGTACTTCATTGATCTCAGTTACGGTAGGCTCCATCTCTATGCGCAGTACTACTTCCTTGGCAGCAGTTACTGGCATATTGGGCATCGTTACTTTGTTGTAGCCTATGTACGAGGCAGAGACATTGACACGACCCACAGGCACATCTTCTATGCGGAAGTATCCCTTGTCATCCGTAGCCGATCCACCTATCAGCTTATCGCCCACATGTACGGATACATTGACACCTATCAGTGGTGTATTGGACTCGCGGTCCATCACTGTGCCGCGCACTATCTGTGTGATAGCGGTGGTCTGGGCCACGGTCAGGCTGGTATATAGCAGTAGCAGATAGAGCAGTATAGGTTTACTCATGGATTTCTCTGTGCTTGAAAACAAATCATGCCCTTACGGCTTCACTTCTTCTACTTTATCTACAAAGTAGTTGGTCTCTCCCTGCCATACGAAGGCATGCTTGATCTCCCGGTAGTGCAGGCTCACACTGCGTCCCTCCATATGGGAGAGTTGCTCAGCCACCTCTTTATCTCTTACAGAAAATGGCCAGACATTGTTGACTAAACCTGTTTTAGTATCAGGATTGATACCAATAGAGATAGTTAGTTCGCCCTCGTATGTTTTAAAGATATTTCCCTTTTTAGAAAATTTGATCAGTACACCCGCTCTGTTACCCTCGCTATATGTGTATTGAGTATAAGCGTAATAGATGCCCAGGATCGCCAGCAACACTGCCAATATAATAGGTATGGCCTTTCTCATGCAATAGAAATTTATTTAAAGATAAAGTCTTTTTCCACTTTGCTACAAGTGCTATTTACAAACATATTGGTTCACATGATGTCCTTCGTGCTATTGGTTGGATTGGTATC
>CAZNDJ010000130.1:0-10114 GCA_964571705.1 uncultured Chitinophagaceae bacterium | reverse complement strand
ATTAGCTTTCGCAGGGAAACCTGAGACCAGCGTATGACTAAGATCCTTATTGGTTTATATTACTTTTTTGAGCGCCGGAGGCTATTCTTTTACAGCCTGACCGCGGTGCTTTTTGGCGCGATGATCGCGCTGGCTATGCGCATCCATATAGAGGAGGATATCAGCCGCGCCCTGCCAAATGGTAAGCAGGTAGAGCAGATCAATAAAATATTCAAGCACTCGCGCTTTGCAGACAAACTGGTGGTGCGGATCAACCTGACCGATAGCGCCGCCACACCTGACGACCTCACCGCCTACGCTGGCACACTGGACTCTGCGCTCCGCGCAAAATATGGCGCATACATATCTGACATACGTGGCAAAGTAGAAGACGATGCGGCGCTTACGCTCTATACAGATGTGCACGACCACCTGCCACTCTACCTGACAGACGATGACTACCAGCACATAGATAGCATGCTCACCGCTGAGCAGGTCAAAAAGAAACTGGAGCAGGACTACAAGGTGCTCACCTCTGCCACCGGCCTCGTGATGAAGCGCCTGATAGCAGACGACCCGATGGGCATCAACACCATGGCGCTGCGCAAGCTGAACAACCTGCAGCTCAATAGTGACTTTGACCTCTACGACGGCTACATTCTGACCAAGGATCACAAGAGTGCCCTCCTCTTCATAGCGCCGTCTAATCCTGCTAATGAAACGGCCAAGAACAGTGTGCTGGTAAACGGCATCGATAGCGTGATGCAGCGCTATGAAGCAGAGCATCAGCATGTAAAAGCATACTGCTACGGCGGTACTGCTGTAGCAGTGGGCAATGCAAAGCAGATGAAGAAGGACACGATCGTGACACTTACCATCACACTGGTGGGTCTATTGCTATTCCTCTGGTTCTTCTTCCGACGCAAACGCGTGCCGTTTATCATGATGCTGCCGGTGGCTTTTGGCGCCTTGTTTGCCATCGTGATCATCAGCCTGACGCGGGGCAGTATTTCTAATATCGCACTGGCAGCGGGATCTATCGTACTCGGTATCGCGATCAATTATTCCCTACACTTCTTTGGCCACTACAAGCACAGCGGCTCTATAGAAGAAACGATCAGTGACCTCGTGCTGCCTATGACGCTGGGAAGCTTTACTACGGTAGGCTCCTTCTTCAGCCTGATGCTGGTGAAGTCTCCTATCCTGAATGACTTCGGCCTCTTTGCCGGACTGAGCCTGATGGGTGCGGCGTTCTTTACGCTCGTATTCCTACCGCACTTCTTACCAAAGGAGAAAGCCGAAGCTGAGCATGAGCGCAACTGGCTGGACAGATTGATCACTTCGGAATTTAAGCATCAGCATATCCTCGTGGCAGTGATCGTGGTGCTCACGATCTTCTTTGCTACGCAGGTGCACAAGGTGAGCTTCATGAGTGACATGACGGCACTCAGCTACCAGACCGAGGCGCTGAAGGCCGCCGAGCAGCAGATCAATGCGCTGCAAGGGGATTCTATCAAGACTGTCTATCTCGCATCTACCGGCAAGACGATAGACGAGGCGCTGCAAAACAGCAGCCACCTCTCTGCCACACTCCGCGCAGAGCAGCACAAAGGCCTGATCAAAAAGTACTCTGCGCTGAGTGATATCGTACTCTCTGAGGAGCAGCAGCGCGAGCGCATCGCGCGCTGGGAGCAGTTCTGGACGGCAGATAAAAAGGCTGCGCTGCTGGCATCACTGCGCAAGGAGGGAGAAGTGTACAAATTCCGTCCACAGGCGTTTGATCGCTTCGCGGAAACGCTCAACAAGAAATACGAGCCCGCAGGCATGGAGGGCTACCGCGCCCTGCTGGATATGATAGGCAGCGAGCTGGTGATAGATGGCCCTGATACAAAAGCTGTGATCTCCTCTATCAATGTGAAACGCAGTGACCGCGCTGCGCTCTACGCTGATCTGGAGCATGATCCTAATACGGTGATACTGGACAAGGAGACTGTGACACACCGCTTCATAGATATCATCTACGGGGACTTCAATGACATCCTGATGTACACGTCGCTGCTGGTTTTCTTTGCGCTGCTGCTGAGCTACGGGCGTATAGAGCTGACCATCATCACCTTCCTGCCCATGCTCATCACCTGGATATGGATACTGGGCATCATGGGCCTGCTGGGCATCCAGTTCAATATCATCAATATCATCATTTCGACTTTCATCTTTGGCCTGGGAGATGATTTTGCCATCTTCATCACAGACGGCCTGACGGAGAAATACCGCACAGGACGTGATACGCTATCGTCGCACAAAGTATCGATCTTTCTCGGTGCAGTGACTACGATCATCGGCCTCGGTGCACTGATATTTGCGCAGCATCCGGCGCTGCGGTCTATCGCCGTCGTGTCTATCATCGGCATCCTCTGCGTGCTACTGATCGGGCAGGTGTTACAGCCATTTATCTATAATTATTACATACAGCATCGCAAGGAGAAAGGCCTGGTGCCATACACGATGTTCTATTTCATCATCACGTTCATCGAGTACACTTATTTCTTCGTAGCCTCGATACTAATGACGCTGATCGGCTTTATATTGGTCAAGGTACTCCCATTCCCCGGCATCAAGACGCGTAAGTATTGGTTTCACTGGCTGATCTGCCAGTATATGAAATCGCTCACCTACATACCGATGCACGTAAAGAAGGTGCATATCAATAAGGAGCTGATGGACTTTAGCAAACCTGCCATCATCATTGCCAATCACACTTCGTTCCTTGACATCCTCGTGACGGTGATGCAAAATCCAAAGATCATCCTGCTCACTAATGAGTGGACGTACCACTCCCCTATCTTTGGCCGGGTCATACAGCTGGCAGACTACTACCCTACCGCAGATGGTACGGATGAAGTAGCACTGCAAAAGCTGCGCGATAAAGTAGCAGACGGATACAGCATCGTAGTTTTCCCTGAAGGGACGCGCTCTATAGATGGCACGATCAAACGCTTTCATAAGGGTGCCTTCTTCCTCGCAGAGGCTCTGAATATGGATGTGGTCCCTCTACTCCTGCATGGCGTAGGCGACACAGTGCGCAAGGGCGACTTTATGGTCAATAAGAACTCGATCCATATCAAGTACATGCCGCGTATAGCTAAGGACGACGTTAGTTTCGGGGTGGGCTATGCGGAGCGGACCAAGAAGATATCGCGCTACTTCAAGGAAGAATATGAGAAGCTGCGGGCAGAGATAGAGACGCCACTCTACTTTAGCAAGAAACTCCGGATGAACTACGTGTATAAAGGGCCGGTGCTCGAATGGTACATCCGATTCAAGCTGAATCTGGAGAACCATTACAAACTGTACAATGACCTGATAGCAAAGGATGCGAACATACTCGACATCGGCTGCGGCTATGGACAGGCATCGTACATGCTGCACTTCCTCGGTCGCGAGCGCGTGGTGACGGGCATCGATCTGGATGAGACGAAGATCGAGATAGCGAATAATTGCTTCTCCCGCGATGAGCGCATCAACTTCGTAGCGCAGAGCGTGCTCACATATGAGTTTGGTGCCCACGATGCATATACCATCACTGATGTACTGCACTACCTGCACTATGACGAGCAGGAGCTGCTCATCAAGCGCTGTATAGACAGGCTCAATGCAGGCGGCATCATCCTGATCAAAGAAGCAGATACAGACCGTGTGCACCAGCAGAAGCTGACCTGGCTGTCCGAGTTCTTCTCTACTAATTTTGGCTTCAACCAGATGACGCACCAGGAGCTATTCTTCACCTCTGCCGAGAAGATAAAGTCTATCGCAGAGAAGTATGGCATGGAGTTTAGCATCGCGCAGGGGGCCGAGTATTCCAGCAATACCATCTTTGCAATCCGCCACCGCACGCCATGAGCTATGCGGATAAATATGATGTAGCGATCATCGGCTCCGGCCTCGGTGGCCTGCTCTGCGGCGCCATACTGGCCAAAGAAGGCCAGCGCGTCTGCATACTGGAGAAGAACGAACAGATAGGCGGTGCCCTACAGACATTCCGCGAGGGCGGGCAGGCACATGACACCGGCATCCACTACATAGGCGGGCTGGACCATGGGCAAAACCTCTATCAGATATTCCACTATCTCGGCCTGATGGATCGGCTAGAGCTGACACGGCTTGATGCAGATGGTTTTGACAATATCATCTTCGCGGGTGATGAGCAGGTCTATCCGCATGGGATGGGTTGGGATTGTTTTATAGAAAAGCTGGTAGCACTATTCCCAAAGGAGAAGGATGCTCTGCAAAACTATAAGGTGGCAGTACTGAAAGCATGTGATGCTTTTGCGCTGTACAGGATTTCTCCGGAGGAGCAGTATGATGATATGGAGCTGCTGGCGCTCAGTGCAGAGGAGGTGATCGCGTCATTGACTACAGATGTAAAACTCAGGGCAGTACTAGCAGGCTCTAACATGCTCTACGCAGGGGTGAGCGGGCGGACGCCGTGGTATACTCACGCTCTCATCATCAATCACTACATAGAGAGCAGCTGGCGCTGCACCAAAAGAGGCGACCAGATAGCCAAACTACTGGCGCGCGAGATCAAAGCGCACGGTGGCGAGATACACACGAAGACAGAGATCACAGCCATCCATCAGGAAAATGCGCAGGCGCTGTACGCTGTGACAAAGGATAGTGAAAAAGTGTACGCCGACCGCTTCATCTCCAATGTGCATCCCGCTGTGACGCTGGATATGGTAGATGGCAATGCGCTACGGCCGGTATACAAAGAGCGGATCAAGAACCTGCCCAACTCAGTCAGCGCTTTTGTAATTAATGCGGTAATGAAGCCTGAGAGCTACGCTTATCAGAATAAGAACTACTACTACTTTGCCGATGATCAGGTGTGGAACACCACGCAGTCTGACGAGCGGTGGCCGCGTACATACGGACTATTTGAGGCGGTGCCGCGTCATGATGGCGCACAGCTGGAGGCGCTATCCATCATGACCTATATGGAGTGGAGTGAGGTGACGCAGTGGGCAGAGACAGAGCACACTACGCTACATGAGGTGAGCCGCGGTGCCGACTATGAAGCATTGAAAAAGGAGAAAGGCGAAAAACTGCTGGCCAGCGTGGCGGAGCGGTTCCCGGACTTAGTTAAAAATATAGAAAGCTGGTCGGCCTCTACGCCCCTGACCTGGCGCGACTATACGGCCTCTCCGGGCGGCTCTATCTATGGCGTAGCCAAGGACTACCACGATCCGCTGCGCACCATGATCTCGCCCAATACCAAAATCCAGAACCTCTATATGACGGGGCAAAACATTAAATTGCATGGCGTATTGGGGGTAGCGCTCACGGCGCTGGTCACCTGCTCCTCCATCCTCGGCAGGGACTACCTCATCACAAAGATCAAACAGGCAAATGAAGCGTCTGCTTAAAATACTCGGATACATCTTTCTCGTGCTGGCGGTGCTGGCACTCGGCTTTTTCATCTATGTGAAATGGGGCATCGCACCCGATGAGCCACAGATAGCAGACAAGCACGCCCTCGATCTGCAGCGCCAGAAAGTAGGCGACAACTTCTACAAGATAGGCAACAACTGGCTGCGCAAAAGTGACAGCGGCCTGTGGGAAGAATACGTAGAGGGTGCGCCGTTTGACCGGGGTGTGATAGCGGGGAAGCTGACGCAAGAGTTGTCTTACGATCAGGAGGCAGCCTTCGTAGAGCAGATACACAAGCTGGTGCCTAACAACAAGTACCTGCACCTGCTCGGCTATCTCACGCGCATCTTCAATCGCAACCTGGTACATAACCTACCGGATGAATACCGCGATGAGATCTATGGCGAGTCGCTCACTGCCTCGCATGATTTTGATTTCGTCAGTCCACCATACGAGCGCCTGCTAAACTATCACGCAGCGCACGACATCGGCCATGCTATGCAGAGCCTGGCACTGGTGGGTTGCACCTCCTTTGGTGCATGGGATGAGTACACAGAGGACTCTACCCTACTGATAGGCCGCAACTTTGACTTCTATGCCGGTGATAAGTTTGCAGAGAATAAGATCGTATTCTTTTGCAAGCCTACGGATGGGCATAAGTTTGCCATGATCACGTGGGCCGGTATGATGGGCTGCGTATCCGGCATGAATGACAAGGGCCTGACCGTGACCATCAATGCTGCAAAGTCTGACATGCCTACCGCCTCTGCCACGCCTATCTCTATACTGACGCGCGAGATACTACAGCATGCGGGCAATATAGATGAGGCCTACGCTATCGCAAAGAAGCGCAAGACCTTCGTATCAGAGAGCCTGCTGATAGGCTCTGCGGCAGACCACCAGACGGCGCTGATAGAGAAGTCTACCAAAAAGACCTCTCTCCTGCGCGCGTCGCAGCACATACAGCTTTGTACGAATCACTACCAGAGCGACTCCTTCAAGACCGACCCAAACAACGTGGACAACATCCGCACCAGTGCGTCTGAGTATCGCTATGAGCGTTTGCAAGAACTGCTGAAAGAGAATCCCAGACTGGACTATAAGTCTGTGGCAAAGATCCTGCGCGATCAGCACGGCAAGGGCGGCAAAGACATAGGCCTGGCTAATGAGAAGGCGGTGAACCAACTCATCAGCCACCACTCGGCAATATTTGAGCCGGAGAAAGGCCTGATGTGGGTGTCCACGCAGCCATTCCAGCTAGGCGCCTATGAGTGCTATGACTTGAATAAGGTTTTCCGCGAAGCGCCCACGTACGCGAGCAATAAAGAAATACGTAAGGAAAGCCTGACCATTCCTGCTGACTCATTTCTGCTCACTGATGGCTGGCAGCGTTTTGTAGCATTCAAGAAGGCAAAGGAGGACATCAAGGAGATACTGAAAGACCGTAAGAAAGATGATAATAATGCCGCCGCTCAGATCCTGCGCGCTAACCCTAATAGCTGGGAGGCCTACTACTGGGCCGGTGAGCTGAAAAGGCACGAGGGCAAGGGCACAGAGTCAAATGTGTTTTACGAGCAGGCGCTGGCACATGAGATCAATGACAGCAATGAGGTCTACAAGATCCGCAAACTGATCAAGGAAAACGAAGAGAAGAAATGATCATCGGCATAGGTACAGATATCATAGAGGTAGAGCGCGTGGCACGGGCTATAGAGAAGGAGGCTTTCAAAAAGAAGGTCTTCTCAGAGCGTGAGATCAGCTATTGTGACTCGCAGAAGAAGAATGAAAGCTACGCGGCGCGCTTTGCGGCAAAGGAGGCTTTCTTCAAAGCGATGGGCACCGGCTGGCGTGAGGGAATGGGCATCACAGAGGTAGAGATACTAAATGATGAACTGGGCAAACCGAGCATACACCTGAGTGGCAAGGCGCTCGAAGTATTTGAGCAGAAAGGTGCGACGCATGTACATGTATCGCTGTCACATATCAAGACGCAGGCTGTGGCATATGTGATCATAGAGCGTCAATAGGCAAGGAATAGGGAATAATGAATAGAGAATAGAGAATAGAGAATAGTGAATAGAGAGATAGTACCAGCTATAGAGACTAGTGATCTGGTGGAGATCAAAGCTTACCAGGAAGGGAAGCTGCAAGAGGCGTTGCAATACTTATCACTGCACTCTCCTTTTTATAAAGAGCTTTTTGCGAAGCATGAGATAGACATCTCTGCTATAAAGTCTATCGAAGACCTGCAGCAGATACCTACTACGTCCAAGGAGGACTTCAACCTGAGGAATGATGACTTTCTGTGTGTGGATCGTACGCAGGTGGCGGACTACTGTACTACATCCGGGACCACGGGCGGCTCAGTGGTCATAGCCCTCACGGCAAAGGATATAGAAAGGCTCGCTTACAATGAAGCCATATCATTCGCCTGTGCGGATGGCAAGGCTGGGGATGTCTACCAGCTGATGCTGACGCTGGACAGGCACTTTATGGCAGGGATGGCGTACTATGCAGGCATCCACAAACTCGGCGCCTCTACGGTACGCGTAGGTCCGGGCCCGCCACAGATGCAGATAGAAAACATCTTGCGCTTCAAGCCTACGACCCTGGTGGCTGTACCTTCTTTCCTACTGCGCCTTGCAGAGTATGCAGAAGCCAATGGCATAGACCTAAATCAAACCTCAGTGCAGCGTGCTGTCTGTATCGGGGAATCCATACGTGATGAAGCCTTCACAGAAAATGCACTCTCCTCACGACTGCGCAGCAAATGGGACATCAAGCTCTACTCTACCTATGCATCGTCTGAGATGCAGACGGCTTTCACAGAGTGTAGCGAGGGACATGGCGGGCACCACCACCCTGAGCTGCTGATCGTAGAGATACTGGATGATGCGGGCAATCAACTACCTGCAGGGCAATACGGTGAAGTAACTATTACTAGTCTCGGTGTAGAGGGCATGCCGCTGCTGCGCTATCGTACGGGCGATATCTGCGCATACTATGATGAGCCGTGTGCCTGCGACCGCACCACGCTGCGCCTCTCTCCGCTCTCTGGCCGCAAAAACCAGATGATAAAGTACAAGGGTACGACGATCTACCCACCTGCCATACAAGACGCACTCAGCACTGTGCGCGAGATACAGGACTATATCATACAGATATCCAAGAGCGACATAGACACAGATGAGATACTGATCTACATCTGCCAGAATGGTAACCACGATGCTACCGAGCAGAAGATACGTGCGGCACTACAGTCACACATACGCGTGATCCCGCTGCTGAGCTTCGTCTCCAGCGCCACGATACAGGAGATGCGCCCGGCCAATAGCCGCAAGCCGCTCACTGTGATATTCAAATAAGATCAGGTATAGAGGCCGCCATTCACATGTATCACCTCGCCGGTGACATAGGAGGCGTCTTTAGATGCGAGGAAGGCGACGACTGATGCCACTTCTTCGGCTTCGCCGAAACGCTGCATTGGTATCACATTGCGGTATGGCGTAGGATCGATGGCCTCGGTCATATCTGTTTTGATAAAGCCGGGGGCTACACAATTTACCGTGACTCCTCTCCTGCCTACTTCCTGTGCCAGGGCTTTGGTAGCACCTATCACGCCGGCCTTGGAGGCAGAGTAGTTGACCTGGCCGGGCAGGCCTTTGATACCGGAGAGTGATACAACATTGACTATGCGGCCAAATCGTTTAGCCATCATGTTTTGCACGAGGGCTTTGGTCACGTAGAAAAATGAGTCGAGGTTGGTCTTCAGCACAGAGTCCCAGTCTGCATCAGGCATCATCAGCATGAGGTTATCCTTGCGGATGCCGGCGTTGTTTACCAGCACTTCTACTACTTTATCAGGGTTAGCTTCTACCCAGGCGCCGAGCACAGATTGTATCTCCTCCTTAGATCCCACATCAAACTTCAACAGCTCACCATCGGTGCCCTGCTCACGCACGAGTGCGAGGGTTTTATTGGCCTCCTCCTCATTGCGCTGAAAGTTGATGATCACATAGTAGCCCATCTGTGCGAGGCGTATGCTCACCGCACGCCCTATACCTCTCGATCCTCCTGTCACCAGTGCGTATTTCATACTCATGCTTCTATGTCTGTTTCTTTCAGTAATTCTTTGATGCGGGCCAGGTCTGCATACTTAGGCTCATCATTAGCTATCGGTTTGGCTACCTGGCGCACGGCGTTGTAGAAGGACTCTATCTTTGGCGATAGCTGGTCTGTGACGCCGAGTGTCTCTATCGCTTCCACTACGGCCATGGTATGGATAGACAGCACTTCAAAAGTATTATCTATCACACGGGCGCAGATCAGGGCTGCGTTGCTACCCATGCTCACGAGGTCCTGATTGTCATTATTGCTCGGGATACTATGGATATACATAGGGTTGGAGAGCATCTGATTTTCTGCTACAGTAGAGGTCGCAGTATATTGTATGCCTTGCAGGCCAAAATTCAAACCGATCGTATTGCGATTGATAAACGGCGGCAGTTTGCCATTCAGTTTATCATTGAGCAGGTAGTTGAGCTGGCGGTCTGCCATCATGGAGAGCTTGGTGATAGCTATCTTGAGTTTATCCATCTCCAAACCTATATAGTCTCCGTGGAAATTGCCCCCGTGATAGATATCCCTGCGCTGGTGGTCCACTACAGGATTGTCACTCACGGAGTTCAGCTCGTCATTCACGATG
>CAZNDJ010000129.1:0-10147 GCA_964571705.1 uncultured Chitinophagaceae bacterium | reverse complement strand
TTCACCAGCGCAAAGTCAGGCTCTACACCTGTGGTATCGCAGTCCATGACCAGGCCGATAGTACCTGTAGGCGCTATCACTGTGGTCTGTGCATTGCGGTAGCCATACTTCTCACCGAGCTGGAGGGCCTCATCCCATGCATTGCAGGCGGCTGTGAGCAGGTAGTCAGGGCACTGGCGCTGGTCTATGCCTACAGGCTTCACGTCCAGTCCTTCGTAGGTCTCAGGGCTGGCATTGTATGCTGCATAGCGGTGATTCCTCATCACGCGCATCATGTGTTTCTTATTGCGCTCATAGCCGGCGAATGGTCCGAGTACAGAGGCCATCTCTGCAGATGTCTTGTAGGATGTACCGGTCATGATAGCGGTGATAGCCGCACCTATAGCGCGGGCCTTGTCACTGTCATAGGCTATACCGGATACCATGAGCAGGCTGCCGAGATTGGCAAAGCCGAGGCCGAGGGTACGGAACTCATAAGACAGCTGGGCTACCTCCTTGGACGGGAACTGTGCCATCAGTACAGAGATCTCCAGTACCATGGTCCAGATGCGGCTCATGTGCTCGAAGCCCTTGACATCCAGTGTCAGGGTATCTACATCATAGAACTTCATCAGGTTGAAAGAAGCCAGGTTGCAGGCAGTATTATCGAGGAACATGTACTCCGAGCATGGGTTAGACGCGCGGATAGGGCCGTCCTCAGGGCAGGTGTGCCACTCATTGATAGTAGTGTCAAACTGTACGCCCGGATCAGCACAGCGCCATGCAGCCATACCTACTTTATCCCATAGGTCGCGGGCAGGGATGGTCTTCATAGTGCGGCCATCGGTGCGGGCCTTCAGCGCCCAGTTGCCACCTTCTTCCAGCGTTTTGAAGAATGAATTTGGTACGCGTACAGAGTTATTAGAGTTCTGGCCGGCTACCGTGCGGTATGCCTCGCCTTCGTAGTGATTGCTATAGCCTGCGTCGATGAGGGCTTTTACCTTGTCCTCTTCCTTCATCTTCCACTCTATGAAGTCTACGATCTCCGGGTGGTCGAGATCGAGGCAGACCATCTTGGCTGCGCGGCGGGTAGTACCGCCGGACTTGATAGCACCGGCAGCGCTGTCACCTATCTTGAGGAAGCTCATGAGGCCTGATGATGTGCCACCACCTGAGAGGCGTTCACCTTCGCCACGGATATCAGAGAAATTGGTACCTACACCAGAGCCGTACTTAAAGATACGGGCCTCGCGTGTCCAGAGGTCCATGATGCCGCCTTCATTTACCAGGTCATCTGTCACAGACAGGATGAAGCAGGCGTGTGGCTGCGGACGCTCATATGCAGAGGTAGATTCTGACAGTTTGCCGGTATCGGGGTTTACATAGTAGTGGCCCTGAGGCTTGCCGGCTATACCATATGCAGTATAGAGGCCGGTATTAAACCACTGAGGGCTGTTTGGCGCTGCCATCTGGCCCAGCAGAGAGTACACCAACTCATCATAGAATACGGATGCATCCTGAGAGGAGGCGAAGTAGCCGTACTTCTCACCCCACTGCCTCCAGCAGTCAGCCAGGCGGTGTGCCACCTGCTTGATAGAGCGCTCGCCGCCCAGGCTGCCGTCAGCCTGAGGTACGCCGGCGCGGCGGAAGTATTTCTGCGCCAGGATATCTGTAGCCACCTGGCTCCACTGGGCCGGTACCTCTACATTATGCATTTCAAATACTGCGTCACCTGCCGGATTCCTGATCACAGAGCTGCGCAGCTCATATTGGAACAGGTCGTATGCTGATACCCCATCTTTAGTGTAATATCTGTCGACGGAGAGTCCTTTCTGGCCGGTGGTCTGGCCTTTTGCTGTTGTTTTCTTTGCCATATCTTTAAGGGTATATTTAGAGTCTATTATTGTTGTGTTAAGCGGTAAAATGTCTGGATTTGTACCTCGAATTTATTCCGCTCGGGAAAATAAAGCCAGTGGTTTTATCAACAAACTTTGTGCAAACGGTAGCCGAAAAATATCAAATCATGGACAGTACTGGATTCCAGCCTGTGGAAAAGACAAAGTGGATAAAATGGGGAAAAAAATAGTTGGTTTTGTTGGGTTTACGCGGACCCTATGACAGGCCTGCGAAAACGCTGAATCCCCGATATTTTTCTGCACCTTTACGGTTACAAAGATACACCTTATTCCTGAGAGAGGTGCCTGCCAGTCAGCGCACTCCATATGATAGAAAACCAAAACATGACCGAAACCGTCTACTCACGCCTCAGTACCACCCGCAGCCAGCTGGCCGTGCTCATAGACCCTGACAATCAGACCCCGGACAGCCTCCGCGATATGACTGCCCGGATCAATGCCGCGAGGGTAGATATGGTGCTGGTGGGCGGCAGCCTGCTGCTGGAGGACCGCTTTGAGGAAACTATCCGGCTACTGAAGCGGGAGACCTCCGTGCCGGTCGTCATCTTCCCGGGCAATAACTACCAGGTGAGCCGCGCTGCAGATGCCATCCTGCTGCTCAGCCTGATCTCCGGCCGCAACCCTGAGTACCTGATAGGCCAGCACGTGGTGGCCGCCCCGCATATCCGCGAGTCCGGCCTGGAGGTGATACCTACCGGCTACATGCTGATAGACGGCGGCAGGGTATCTACCACCTCCTACATGACCCAGACCGTACCCCTACCGCATGACAAGGCCGATATAGCCGTAGCTACCGCTATGGCGGGCGAGATGCTGGGCCTGCGTGCCATATACATGGAGGCAGGCAGCGGGGCCAGGCAGAGCATCCCTACGGAGATGCTGACGGCAGTCAGAAGGGCCATTTCCATACCCATCATCACCGGTGGCGGCATCCGCACGCCCGAGCAGGCCGAGGCGCTGGCCCAGGCCGGGTCAAACCTGATAGTGGTCGGTAACATACTGGAGAAACAGCCCGAGCTGCTGCTGGAGATATCTCTGGCGGTGCATGGGTAGGTGGCAGGTGTGGGGTGCCGGGTGGCTGGATATAAAAGGAATGAATCCATTTAGCTGCCATTTGTGCCAGATGAATAGCCAGGTCGCCAAAAGTTGACAGGCCACCCGCATCCGGCCACTAGCGTACTGACACCTGGCACCGGATCATTTGCAGTCGCACTGAAACTCGTCATCCCTATCTATACAGGTCACGACCTTGACTTCATCCTCACATTTCGCAAAGACGATGCGGAGGCGCACATGATCGCTATTGCGCTCGTCCTCTATGGCGTAGGCCGGGCAGCGGCCGGGCTCTTGTTTGCTTTTGGCCTCATTGATATGGCCCTCGCGCAGTACCTCGCGGATATCTGCCTCAGAAATATGGCGGCAGGACATGCGGCAGCGGGCATGCCTGGTATAGATGAGTCGGGTGTCCGGGTCTATCAGCGTCTGATGGTCTGCCGGAGCGGCAGCTGCTGCTGCCGGAGGAGGGGCTACAACGGGGACAGCAGGCTCAGCGGCATTCCTGACCGGCGGATTGCAACCACTAATAGATAGTATCAGCAATAAAAAAACAATACAGTTCTTGTAATTCATTGTCTATCAGTGTTTAATGTGATTTTAGTCATTTGACTATTTGCAACCTGAGCATTACTTTATCGAAAATACATTTAAAAAAATGAGTTTGGAAAGCGGGATTCTCTCCGGGTCTACCATCGGTATGCTCCATGCCATGGTAGAGTTTGGGAAAGATATCATCACACTTTTTGATGGTAAGGGGCAGATCATTTTCAGCAGTTCCTCACACAAGGGCGTACTCGGCTATGACCCTATGCCTATATTTGATACAGAGAGCATCGCCCTGATACATCCCGATGACAGGCAGGGTATCATTGATTCTTTTTACAATGCCTTATCTAATCCATCTGTCCGTATCGGCAGCCGCTGGCGCCAGCTGCACCAGGATGGGCACTATGTATGGCTGGAGGGTACAGCTATCAATAAGCTGGACGACCCTGATATAGGCGCCATCATCTGCAACTATCGCGATATATCTGATCATATAGCCTCCAGGCAAGAACTCCAGCAGCGCAATGAAGAAATAAGGCGCGTACTGGACAATGTAGATGAGGTGATCTACTCCAATAAGATAAACCCCTACGAGGTGACCCAGTGGTCAGATGCATGCTACCCTATGTATGGGCACACTGCGGAGGAATTTATGCAGGAAAGTAATCTGTGGTATGAGGTGATACTGCCAGAAGACCGCTATACCGTAGACCAGATAAATGAGACACTGGCAGCTGGCCACGTAGGGGTGGCAGAGTACCGTATCCGTCATAAAGATGGCCGTATCCGCTGGATAGAAGCACGCGTTACGCCCACGCTCAATGCCGATGGGCAGCTGATCCGTGTAGATGGGGTAAACAGAGATATCACCGATAAGAAGATAGCGGAGCTGCTGCTACAGGACAGCGAGCGTAAGTTTCGCGCGCTGATAGAAAAAAGCAAAGATGGCATCGCACTGGCCGACCGTGAGGGCATCATACGCTATGTGAGCCCCGCTATCACGGCTATACTAGGCTATGAGCCCGATGAGCTCGTAGGCCAGACCGCAGGCATATTCCGGCAGCCATCTGCTGTACCCGAGGTACCACTGGACAAGGGTAAGATAGCTCCCGGAGCCAGCCTGACACGCGTCATGCATGCGCGGCACAAGGATGGCTCGTCCCGCTGGGTAGAGATCACAGCTACCAATCAGCTTGACAACCCGGCAGTAGGAGCGATGGTCACCAATTTTCGGGATGTGACGGAGCAGAAGCTGGCCAATGAGCTGGTGCAGAATAGTGAAAAGCGTTTCCGTGCGCTGATAGAGAATAATAAAGAAGGCATAGCCCTCTCAGATGCTGAGCGGCGGTTCATATACCTTAGCCCATCGGTCAAGGATATACTGGGATACACGCCCGAGGAGATGATAGGGGCCACCGCACTGGATCTCTACCATCCTGATGACAAGGGTAAGGTACGTGACCTGGTACAGCTCATCATGGGCAGGCGCCAGCTACATGGATCTATACAAGTGCGCCTGCTGCACAAGGATGGTGGATACAGGTGGATGGAGCTGGTGCTGAGTAATCAGTTTGATGATCCCGCTGTGCAGGCTATGGTGACCAACTTTCGCGATATCACTAGTAGCAAGGAGGCGGCAGAGGCGCTGGAGCATAGCGAGCAGCGATTCAAATACCTGATAGAGAAAAATCAGGATGTCATAGCCCTCTCCGGCGGCGATGGCAATATCAGCTACATGAGCCCTTCGGTGCTGGAGGTGCTCGGATACCGGCCGGAGGAGCTGGTGGGTACCTCAGCCCTGGGCCTGATGCATCCCGAGGAGCTGGAGGCCAATATCGGCCACCTGACCTGGTGCAATGAGAATCCGGGCAAGGCTATGTTTATGGTGCTCCGCCTGCGGCACAAAGACGGCAGCTGGCGGTGGATGGAGGCCAGCTCTATCAGCCACCTGGACAGCCCGGCGGTAAATGCCATCGTATCCAACCTGCGGGATATCACCGAGCGCAAAAAGATACAGGACGAGCTCTTTGAGCTAAACCGCTCACTGGAGGAGAAAGTAAAAGAAAGGACCGGGCAGCTGGAGGAGTCAAACAGGGCGCTGGAGTCATTCTCCTCACTGGCGGCACATGACCTGCAGTCTCCGCTGCGGGTGCTCTCCGGCTACGTGGGCCTGCTGAAGCGGGAGTATGAAGAGATACTGCCGCCGGATGCCCTCACACTCATGGATGTGATAGTGAAGCAGACCAACCGGATGAAAGACCTGGTCACAGACCTGCTGGCATTCTCGCGTGCATCCCATGCAGCGGTGGAGCGGCGGCAGGTAGATATGACCCATGTGGTGCAGGAGAAAGTAGATGAACAGATACTAGCCCGCAGCGGACAGGCGGCACCAAAGGTAGTCATACACGAGCTGGGTAGTCCAAACTGTGATGAAGGCCTGATGCGGGAGGTATGGGCCAACCTGATCTCAAACGCCATCAAGTACTCCACTAAAAATGAAGCACCGAGGGTGGAAATAGGGACGCGGCATGATGAGGGCGGTGTCGTCTACTATATCTCAGACAATGGGGTCGGATTTGACATGAAGACCGCCGGCAAGATGTTTCAACTCTTCCAGCGGATGCATAGCAGCTCAGACTTTGAAGGGACAGGCCTCGGCCTGGCACTGGTCAAAAATATCATCACCAAGCACGGCGGCCGTATCTGGGCCGAATCTGTGCAGGGAGAGGGGGCTACGTTTTACTTTACCCTGCCTGACGCATCACTTGATCACGCCTAGTTTCCTGCCCACCTTTTCGAAGGCTGCGATGGCCTTGTCCAGGTGCTCCTGATCGTGCGCTGCGGAGAGCTGCACGCGGATGCGGGCCTGCTCCTTGGGCACTACCGGGAAGAAGAAGCCGATCACGTAAATACCCTCCTTCAGCATCTCATCTGCAAAGACCTGGGATAGCTTGGCATCGTACAGCATGACCGGGACGATAGCAGACTCGCCATCTTTGAAGTCCAGGCCTGCTTTCTTCAATCCGTTTTTGAAGTAGTTCACATTGGACTCCAGCTTGTCGCGCAGGGCGGTGCTCTCGCTCAGCATATCAAATACCTCTATGGCTGCGCCGGCTATAGATGGTGCCAGCGAGTTGGAGAAAAGATACGGGCGTGACCGCTGGCGCAGCATGTCTATGATCTCTTTTTTGCCGGTGGTAAAGCCACCCATGGCCCCGCCGAGCGCCTTGCCCAGTGTACCGGTGATGATGTCTACGCGGCCCAGTACATTGCGTAGTTCTACACTCCCCCGGCCCGTCTTGCCTATGAATCCTGTGGCGTGGCTCTCGTCTACCATTACCATCGCGTTGTATTTGTCTGCCAGGTCGCAGACCTTATCGAGTTGTGCTACATAGCCGTCCATGGAAAACACGCCATCGGTCACTATGATGCGGTTCTTCTGATCCTGGGATTTTTTGAGGCACTCCTCCAGCTCTTCCATATTGTTATTGGCATAGCGGTAGCGTACGGCCTTGCAGAGGCGCACACCGTCTATGATAGAGGCATGGTTTAGCGCGTCAGAGATGATAGCGTCGTTTTCATCAAAGAGGGGTTCGAAGACACCGCCATTGGCATCGAAGCAGGCTGCGTAGAGGATCGTATCCTCAGTACCGAGGAAGGCGGCGATCTTTGCCTCCAGTTCTTTATGTATATCCTGCGTACCGCAGATAAAGCGTACTGAACTCATGCCAAAGCCGTGTGTATCGAGCGCCTTCTTAGCGGCCGCTATCACACGCGGGTGGGAGGAGAGGCCGAGGTAGTTGTTTGCGCAGAAGTTGATCACTTCGCTGCCGTCTTGCAGCTTTATCACTGCGTCTTGCGGCGTGCTGATGATGCGCTCGCGCTTATAGAGGCCGTTCGCATCGATATTTTGCAATTCTTCCGTGAGTTTATCCTTGATCGTGTACATGCTTTATTGCTTTATGGAAGCGAAGGTAGAAATAAGCAGAATACCTGCGCGGCAAAGCCTTTTTTCTCTTATCCAGTATAGCTATAAGGCGGAAAACAAACTGACTGTCTACCTTGTTATAAGGCATGAATATGATAGGTTTTTGGCGCTAGCTTAATTTGAATCATTCTAAATAAGCAGCCGTTCGCGCAATAAAGGGTCAAAATCCTTTCATTTGTCAGACTGTACATTAATTTTGGCACCGCATTAACAAAAATCTAATACAAGATGTCTGCTGCTACGCAAAAATCTTCCGCCCTCTTCAAATCATCGCTCGGCAAGAAATACCTGATGGGCCTGACGGGACTTTTCCTGATCAGCTTCCTGCTGGTACACTGCTTTATCAATGCAATGGTATTCTTTGACAGGTCGGGCTCTCTATTCAATGAATATGCCCACTTTATGGGTACCAATATCATCATCCGTATCATGGAGGTGGTGCTCTTTGGCGGCCTGCTGCTGCATATCATAGACGGCCTGATGCTGTACTTTCAGAATCGCGCTGCACGTCCGCAGGGATATGCCTACAATAAGCCAAGTGCAAACAGTTCATGGTACAGCCGCAGCATGGCTATACTCGGCACGCTGCTGCTCATCTTCCTGATCATGCACCTCTATCACTTCTGGCTCAAGTCGCGTTTCCTCGGCCTGCCGGAGATACAGCATCCGCAGCTGAATGTACAGATGCTGGATCTGTACTCAGAGATGTCTGTCGTATTTAGCTTCCTGCCTGTAGTGATCTTGTATGTACTGGCGCAGGTAGCGCTTGCTTATCACCTGCTGCACGGCTTCTGGAGCGCCTTCCAGTCACTGGGCCTCAATCATACTAAGTATAATAAAGGAATACACCTGGCAGGTACTGCCTTTGCCGTAGTGATACCTTTCATCTTTGCCCTGATGCCGATAGTGATCTATCTGCGCAGCATCGGTGTGATGTGATTTGAAATGCAATCGGGAACCTGAGAAAACAAGGACAATAAAAATTTAATAGAAGGTGCCGGCTGGCAAGATTTTCAAATCAGCACATCTTCAAATTTTCAAATAAAAATAACATGGCTTTAGACTCAAAAATACCTGAAGGAAAACTCCAGGAAAAGTGGGAAGAATACAAGGAGCACGCCAAGCTCGTAAACCCTGCCAATAAGCGGAAGGTAGAAGTGATCGTAGTAGGTACGGGCCTCGCCGGTGCCTCTGCCGCAGCTACCCTCGCCGAGCTGGGCTATAAGGTGAAGGCCTTCTGTTTTCAGGATTCGCCACGCCGTGCGCACTCTATCGCCGCACAGGGCGGGATCAACTCTGCCAAGAATTACAAGAATGACGGTGACTCGGTTTACCGCCTTTTCTACGATACGATCAAGGGAGGTGACTTCCGTGCGCGTGAGGCCAATGTCTACCGCCTGGCACAGGTGTCTACGGATATCATAGACCAGTGTACGGCGCAGGGTGTACCTTTTGCCCGTGAATACGGAGGACTCCTGGACAACCGTTCCTTTGGTGGTGCGCAGGTGTCACGTACTTTCTACGCACGTGGGCAGACCGGCCAGCAGCTCCTGCTCGGTGCCTACCAGGCGCTGGAGAGACAGATAGGCCTCGGCAATGTACAGATGTACAACCGCCATGAGATGGTAGACGTGGTGATCATAGACGGTAAGGCACGCGGTATCATAGCGCGCAACCTGATCACCGGCAAGCTCGAAAGGTATTTTGGCCACGCTGTGGTGCTCGCATCGGGTGGTTATGGCAATGTATTCTACCTGTCTACAAATGCAATGGGTAGCAACGTGACCGCCGCCTGGAAGGCGCATAAGAAGGGTGCTTACTTTGCTAATCCTTGCTATACACAGATACACCCTACCTGCATACCTGTATCAGGCGACTATCAGTCTAAGCTGACGCTGATGTCTGAGTCTCTGCGTAATGATGGCCGTGTATGGGTGCCTAAGACCAAAGAGGACGCCAAGGCGATCCGCGACGGCAAAAAGAAGGCAGAGGATATAAAAGAAGAAGACCGCGACTACTACCTGGAGCGTAAATACCCATCATTCGGCAACCTGTGTCCGCGTGATATCGCATCACGTGCAGCGAAGGAAGCCTGTGATGATGGCCGTGGTATCGTACCGTCCGGTTTCGGTGTGTTCCTTGATTTCGCAGATGCGATCAAGCGCCTCGGCATAGATACAGTGAAGGCCCGCTACGGTGAGCTCTTCCCGATGTACCAGAACATTACTAACGAAGATCCGCTGAAGACGCCGATGAAGATCTATCCTGCCGTGCACTACACGATGGGTGGCCTCTGGGTAGACTATGAGCTGATGACATCAATACAGGGCCTCTACTGCCTCGGTGAGGCTAACTTTAGCGATCACGGTGCGAACCGCCTCGGTGCCTCGGCGCTGATGCAGGGCCTGGCAGATGGCTATTTCGTTCTTCCATATACTATCGGCAATTACCTCTCTGCAGAAATATTCACCAAGGCGATCCCTACAGATCATCCGGCATTTGAGGAAGCTGCCAAGGCTTCTGACGAGCGCATGAAGAAGCTGCTCTCTATCAATGGTACCCAGTCAGTGGAGGATATTCACCGCAAGCTGGGCAAGATCATGTGGGAGTACTGCGGTATGGCGCGTAATGCTGAGGGCCTGACCAAGGCGCGGAAGCTGAT
>CAZNDJ010000128.1:0-10147 GCA_964571705.1 uncultured Chitinophagaceae bacterium | reverse complement strand
AGCGGTATGGATATGTGGTCTGCCGTAGTGATCAGTGAGGAGCTGACACGTGCCAATATCGGTGGCCTGGCTATGAGCCTTTATGCTCACTGCTACCTGCCACTGCCGGTGATCAATGCGCTCGGCACCGAGGAGCAAAAGCAAAACTATCTCGTACCTGCACTGAAAGGCGAGAAGATAGCAGCGCTCGGTATCACTGAGCCGGGTGCCGGCTCCGATGTGGGTGGTATCAAAACCACCGCAGAGGACAAGGGCGACTACTTTGTGGTGAATGGCTCAAAGATGTTTATCACCAATGGTACGATGGCTGACTTCATCGTCCTGGCCGTAAGGACAGGAGAGGGGCATGCGCTGTCACTCCTGCTGTTTGATACCAAGACCACGGGCTTCTCTGCTGTACCGGTACACAATAAACTAGGTATGCACTCCAGCGATACAGGCCAGCTTTTCTTTGAGAACTGTGTGGTGCCTAAGAGTGCCCTGCTCGGTGAGAAGGACTTTGGCTTCTATTATATCATGAGCAACTTCCAGGAGGAGCGCCTCATAGCATCCGTGACAGGCACTGCCAGTG
The DNA here is from genome assembly GCA_964571705.1 of uncultured Chitinophagaceae bacterium. Taxonomy (GTDB): domain Bacteria; phylum Bacteroidota; class Bacteroidia; order Chitinophagales; family LD1; genus UBA1941. Next base: position 9,576 of record CAZNDJ010000128.1, on the reverse strand, counting down.
CAGAGAATGCACTGGAGAAAGCCAAGCAATACATGAAGGAGCGCGAAGCATTTGGCCGTCCTATAGCTAAGTTTCAGGTGCTGCGCCACAAAATAGCCCAGATGGCTATCAAGGTGGAGGCCTGCCGCTCCCTCTCATACCGTGCCGTGGGTGAGTACATAGAGAAAGGCCCGGCTGCTTACTATATCGTATCTGTGGCCAAAGCCTATGTCTGCGAGGAAGCTTTCAACGTAGCTAATGAAGCCCTGCAAATACACGGCGGCTGGGGCTATATGGAGGACTACGGCATAGCCCGTGCCTTCCGAGACCTGAGGCTCCTCACCGTAGGCGCAGGCACCACAGAGATCATGCACGAGATCATCTCCAAGATAGAAATGGACGAGGTGCGCCACGAAAAGGTACAGATCAAGGCGAGGGTATAGTGCTCCCTGTTTTATAGATAATCATACGGCCAGACCTTCTCAGGTTTGGCCGTTTTGTTTCTGCCCGTTATTGTTTTTTTAGCCAATGACAATCCGGCGGCGCAAGAAGTGTATCTTATTTTAATTGCCTGTGCTTTAATGTCTTATGGTGCTTTGGTGAGCGTTGGCACGATGCTTGAAATACCTAGATTGTATCATTATTTCTAACTAAAAAATAGAAGGCAATGAAAACTCTCAAGATGAAATCCGCTGTGCTCGCTACGATATTTGCCGGTGCAGTGGTGATCGGTAGCATCACACCAGCTATGGCAGGTGCCCCGGTCCTGACAGTAGAGAAAACGGCTATCAATAAAGACCTCACTCATGTGAGTGCTACACGTGACCGCGTCACGACGCTCCAGTCGCAGCTGAAGGCTGACCGCAAGGCTGGTCTCAATACCGTAGCACTACAGAAAGAGCTCAGTAAAGCGAAAGCCGACCACCAGCATGCCAAGGCTTACCTCCGTGCTGACAAGCGCGACCTGGTGATGGACCATCAGGCGTATATCAAGGAGAAAAGGGCAGCCCTGCGCGAAGACCGCAATGAGCTGGCTCAGACCAGGTTTGATGTGAAGCGCTCTCCATCTCAGAAAAGCGTGGACATCATGAACAAGCGTATGGAGATCAATGATGACAAGTCTGCACTGATACAGGCCAAAACTACGCGAAACAATGACCTGCTGGCCGCCAATGATAAGATAGAAAAGGCGCAAGGCCAGAATGTAGCTACGCTCAAAATAGAAAACGCAGGGGCGAAGCTGCAAAACCTCGCGATGAAGTAGTCACGATAAATGTGATATGAAGAAGGGCTCCCGACGGGAGCCCTTCTTTTGATTGGTTTATGGAGGTTAGTTTTACGTTGAGGAGCTTTTGGGGCTACTGCTTATAATCAAAATGCTTCATCCAGAGACTGCTTTCTACTGATACTTTGCCATCCTTGATATACACCTTATCGCCATCCTTTACAGTCAAAGCTCCGGCCGGAGTAGCGATGGAGGCAGTTGCGCAACCCTTTATGACTACAGGACCGGTGCGGTTGTGCGCCAGCGTGATGGTAGATGTTTTGCCGCAGGCAGTGACTGTGTATGTATGGTTTACGGAGTCATCGTTATATACTTTCAGATGCGTCTGAGCGTGGGCGCCGCTATATATGCCCGTGGTCATGAGTAGCAGGAGCAGGTTTTTCATATAGTGTGATTTAGGTGAGTCATAGGCTCATATCCGATGGCATCATTTATCATGCCATGCCCCATTCTGAACCTATATCCATTCGGGGTAACATACTATTGGAATAAGCAAGAACGTACAGCCAAGAACAGTCGTTGTCCCCCGCCCTTCGTCCCTCGCGCCCCGTCCCTCACCTAAAACAAACAAAGCCCCCTCTCGGGAGCTTTGCAGATGCCTTTGGGCACATTTAGAGGCTGCTTACGACCTCTACCTTGCCACCCTTGATATGTATCTTATCTCCGTCCTTACCTTGATATCGCCGTTAGGCGTGCTGATCGTGGCATCACTACATCCCTGAATAGTGAGGGTGGCAGTACGGCTGTGCTCAAAGGTCACTTCTTTGTTATTGCCGCAGGTCACGGCTTTGAACGTATAGTCTTTAGAATCTTCATTGTAATAGCGCAAAGTGGTACCGGCAAAAGAGGCTACAGCGATACCGGCAGCAGCCAGTGTGAGGATCAGTTTTTTCATGTCAGGATGTTTTGATGTGTGATTTAATGATGGCAAATGTAAAAGGATAGCCCAGACGCCGCAATCACAAAATCGGACGTAAATCGGAACTTTGACAGGCAGCTTTACTTTCGCCGCAGGCGGCAAACGCTTGATACTGCCATATTTCCGCCTCGTGATAAATCCTTTGGCTCTTTGATTTTTGTGCATTAATCTTGCACCCGCAATCGCACTACTATCCGGATGAATAAAAGTACAGTCAGTATAGCAGCCCTGCTGCTGGTCATAGGCGCACCGGTATTCTTTTTCCTGGTCTTCCGACCACTGAGCCAGATACCACGCCCGCTCTCTCCAAAGCACTACTACCCGACGGGTGCCATAGAGCGCACGGATGATGGTGGCGAGGCTTGGGTAGACTCTCAGTACCAGACCATAGCCAATGATACTTTCACCACGCAGACCGGAGACCAGTTTGTGCTGGATAGCCTGCGCGGCAATATCTATGTGGCTGACTTCTTCTTTGCTACCTGCCCCGGCATCTGCCCAAAGCTGACCCGCAGCCTGGATACGGTGCAGAAGTACTTTATCAAGGACCCTAATTTCCGCCTGGTATCTTTCACCGTAGATCCTGACAAGGACTCTGTGTCTGCCCTGCGTGAATACGCCAAGAACCACGGCGCTGTGACCGGCCGCTGGTACCTGCTCCGCTCCAGCAAGGCGAAGACCTTCAAGCTGGCCAATGAAAGTTTTCACATCATAGCTAAAGAAGATGAAGACGGTGGCCCTGAGGCGCTGGTGCACAGTGAGAAACTGGTGCTGGTAGACTATAATGGCGTGATACGCGGCTGGTATGACGGTACGGACAGCGCGAGTGTCAATAAGCTGATGGGTGATATCGTCCTGGTGCTGCGCGAGACGGAGCGCACCTACAGCTTCCGCAAGAACCCGCACGAGGAAAATCTGTTCAGGAAGATAAAGAAGTGGTTTAAAGGAGAGAAAAAGCAATCATGATAAAAGCTGTAGTAGAGAAGAATGATAAGCTGGCCTATGGCCTGATAGGAGTACTGTCTGTAGTGGTCTTTATGCTCGTGGTGCTGATCGGCAAGTTTAAGATATACACCCTGTTTCCTGGTATAGAGCTGGGCTTTGATCCGCACATTTTCGCTAAAATAAATGCAGGACTGAACTCACTCGTATCTGTGCTGCTGGTACTCGGTCTCATACTGGTCCGTCAGAAAAAATATGAAGCACACCGCACGGTGATGATGGTGGCTTTTGGCGCATCGGCTATCTTCCTGCTGTCTTATGTGGCGCATCACTTTACTACTTATGATACCCACTTTGGTGGTGAGGGGGCTATCCGCTGGTTCTACTATCCGCTGCTGATCACACATATCATACTGGCTGCTACAGTGCTGCCTTTTATCCTCCTGGCTATGTACCGCGGCCTCACAGCAGACTGGCGCGAGCACAAGAAGGTAGTACGCGTGACCTACCCCATCTGGCTCTATGTGAGCATCAGCGGGGTGATAGTCTATTTGCTCATAGCGCCGTACTACCAGCCCATGTAGGCCACCCTTTGGTGCAATGTTTGTATTTTGAAACTTATGATACAGCTACTCCCCGGCACCTGGCACCTGCATTACTCCACCTTTCCTATGTGGCAAAGGAAGGGAGTGCACACCGTTACATTCAACTATACCTCTATCACTCTGGACGGCACAGTTGCACTACTAGATGAGGTGAAGTATCTCAAGCAGGAGCGCGCACGATCAGTAGTGGGCCGTGACCTGCTGGATGCCACAGATCCCGGTGCCTTTACCTGGCGGGGCAAGGGGCTGTTATGGTTCTTCCAAAGCAAGTGGCGCGTGGAGTGGATGAGTGAGGATCATTCGGCCATGGTCATATCCTTTGATAGGACGCTGGTGACACCTGCCGGCATAGATATACTGACCCGCGCGGGCGCGGATGCGGCAGGACTGGTCAGAGCTCAGGAGATAGTTGCGGAGAAAGGACTATTGACAGGTATCAAGGATCCTTTATTGCCAGTCAGCCTGTAGAGCTGGCCATACTATTTTCTTAGTTTTGCGACTGTCATATGAAACTCACTATCACTGGTTATTCCACGGCGCTCTTTGCTACCTGGTACTTCATAGAGGAGCTGGGCCTGCTGCTGGACGCCGGAGATGGCCTCACCTCAGCATTGCTGCAAAAGGCGCGTAAGATCGACAACGTATTTATCTCTCATGCAGACCGCGATCATCTCACCGGCCTGCTCCAGTTCAATCAGCTCAATGCGCGCCCCGGCTATCCGCGCATCTACTATCCACAGCATTGCGGTTCATTTGCAGCGCTGGAGGGCTTCGCCAAAAAGTTTGACCCGCACGTGAGTGGTACTGAGTGGGCTACCATGACCGATGGTCAGCGTGTAGCTATCCGCGATCATATCTATGTAGAGGCCGTGAGGAATAACCACGTGCAGACTGCACCGGAGATGATGAAAAGCCTCGGCTACTGCGTCATAGAGCAAAAGAATAAGCTGCGCCCCGAGTACGCTACACTATCGCAGGAGGAGCTGAAGGCACTGATCGCAGAGCGTGGCCGCGAGGCGCTGACCAGCACGGTAGAGACCACCCTGCTCACCTACTCCGGAGATACACCGGTAGATGATCCGCACCGCTGGGATCACACCCGGATACTCATCCATGAGGCTACCTTCATCGGCCCCGGTGAGCACAAGGAGGGTGGCAATAACCGCAACCTGCACAGCCGCCTGGAGGAGGTGCTATGGATGGTGAGCCAGCTGCATATTGAGAAGCTGATACTTGGTCACTTCTCCTCCCGCTATCACACCGCAGAGATAGACGATAGCATCCGCCGCCTCTGCGCGGAGCTGAAGATCAAGATACCAGTCTACCGTGTATTGCCCGGCCAGGTGCACCGCGACATATTGAGCGAAGCGCCGGTTTACTCGTAGTATTATCTCTTTTCCTATCTTAGTCACGTGATCAGACGGAGGATAATGGAGTATATCGCGATGGCACTGCTGCTATCCCCTTTACTTTTTGTCAATATCCGCGCGTCTCATGACTGGGGCGATGACTTTGCCGGCTATCTCACCCAGGCGCAGCATATAGCACATGGTGAGCCATTCTACCAGTCGCGCATGATCCCTCAGGACTATATGCCGAGCTATGCGCCGCAGTATTATTCCTACGGTTTTCCGCTGCTGCTGGCTCCTGTAGTACGTGTATGTGGTCTTGACTTTCGTGCGCTGGATAGCTATATGTCCCTGTGGGTAGTAGCCTGGGCGCTACTGATATTTTACTATCTGCGCTGGCGTTTTTCTTTCTTCTCATCAGCAGCCTTTATAGGTATTGTGTTTCTCAATCCCTGGTTCTTTGAGTTTAAGGCGCAGATCATCTCAGATGTGCCCTTCGCTTTCTTCTTCACACTGGGCATGGTCTTTTTCCTCCAGAGGGATCGGCTATCCATTGCCGCAAATGTTTTATGGGGCCTTGTCATGGGCTTTACCATCGGTATCCGTGACCTCGGTTATTTGTTACCTGTGTTTCTTGTGGCGGATCTGGTCTGGCAAGATATCGGTAGCATGTTGCGCTCCTCGTGGCAGCCAGCCGGACTACTACGCAGGGGAGGACTGGCTCTGGCAGTCGCAGCGGTATTCGTACTTGTCATGCGCCTGATAGTTTTCCTTGATCCGGGCAGCCAGCTATCGCATTTCCTTGGCCTCTATGATTCCCCGGACCGCTGGCAGACCTTCCTCGCCAATCTCGACGTCTACACCCGCCTCTATCAGGGGCTCTTTCATCATGAGGTAGGGCGCTATACATTCATGTTATATTATTCCACCGCATTTATGCTGGTGCTGGCAGTGCTCGGGTTTATCCGTTTGCTATTTGGTGCCGGCCGGTGGGAGTGGCTGCTGCTGGTGGCTTATTCACTGGTAGTACTGATGTTTCCTTTCTCCAGTCAGGGCTTCCGCTATATGCTACCTGTATTGCCATTACTTATGGTCTGCGCCATTTATGGTGCGCAGTCTATCCGCCTGCCGGTCGGATTAGGGCGCTATACAGCTGGCATATTATTTTTCTTGTTTATGATGATGGTCAATGTACGCGATATCCGCCGTATCTACAGGGAGCAAAGTACCGTGATCTCTCCGGGGCCTATGACGGATGATAGCCGCGCCATGCTCGATCACATACGCACTCAGCTGCCAGACTCAGCCATCATAGCCACGGTCAAGCCTCGTGCCGTATCACTACTCACCGGCCACCGCACCTGCCTGCTTCCCAAAAACGCAACACCAGCTTTTATAGCCGGAGAGTTGCAGCGTGTCGCTCCGCACTACATTCTGCATATAGACGGGATCATGACCAACATAGCTGTAGATTATGCCACCTATCAGCAGGACTCGCTGGTGTGGCAGGAGGGAGGCCATCGCCTCTATCTGGTCAGGCGTTGATTAGTCTTTGTCTGTGAGTATCTCTGCCAGGTCGGCTTCCATACTTTTTTTGACACTCTCGGTGATGCGGCCTATCTCTTTATCTCCTTTCAGCACGATATAGGTAGGCACATTGGTGATCTTGTATTTATCTGCGCTGCCGTCTTTTGTTTTCTTATCCCTATTGACCAGGTGCAGTGTGATCTGCGCATCCTTGATGTCAGCTGCATCTGCTACTTTGTAAAATTTGGGCAGCAGCTCATGCGTATCATCGCACCACGTCCCGCCAAAGACCACCACATGCAGCGAGGCGGCCTGGCCCTTGATCACAGACAGGGGAGCAGCAGCAGGCTTGTAGGCATTATACCCTTTGTCAAACCAGTCAAATGCCGCATCATGCAGTACACTGCGCTGGGCAGTACCTACTATCATCTTGCTGCCGTCTTTATCTTTAGTGACCATCTGAGCATTTTTAGGAGTACAGGCAGCCAGCCATAGCAGCGCCACGATTGTGATATACGAGCGGGATCTCATACCTCAAATTTACTTCTTTTTGCCCATGATACGCTTGCGGTGCTGTACACCCCAGTCCTTCATAGACTGCAGCACGCTGTCCAGTGTTTTGCCATAAGGGGTCACTTCATATTCTACGGTCACTGGTATGGTGGCATAGACTGTGCGGGTGATGAGTTCATTCATCTCCAGTTCTTTCAGCTCTTTAGATAGCATACGAGCAGTGATATTGGGTATCTCACGCTCTATCTCTTTAAATCGCTTCTTGCCAAAGCGTAGCGCTCCTAGTATCGGCAGCTTCCATTTGCCGCTCAGTATATCCAGCGTATCACGTATCGGTATGATGAATTCACCACATGCCTTGTGGTCATTTATGTCCTTTTTAGGTGTAGGTGCCATGCTGCTTCAATAGTTGGTTACTCAGAGTATATCGGTATATAAAAGTATAGTAGTTACTAAAGTATATCAAAGGTAACTATTTTTGTGTGGTTAAACAACTATTTTATCAAAACAATTAAACACACTTCAATGAAAAGAAATAAGATCATCTACTGGACCACCACCGCCATCGTAGCAGGCATGATGCTCATGTCAGCCTACATGTACTTTACCGCCGATGCTATCAAGGAGGCATTCATCCACATCGGCTTCCCGTCCTACTTCCGCCAGGAGCTGGCTATCGCCAAGATCATCGGCGCCATCCTCCTCCTCGCACCCGTACCTGCCCGCGTCAAAGAATGGACCTACGCCGGCTTTGGCATCACCTTCATATCTGCTATCATAGCGCATACATCGGTAGATGGTATCCAGACTGCTGTAGGCCCCATCGTATTCATGGTGCTATTACTGGTATCTTATTTGTCGTATCATCGCGTCTACGATATTCCTAAACTGCATACTGCTATCTAAAACCGTATAATATGACCACTACCAGCCGGATGACCGTCGAGATATGGAGCGACATCATGTGCCCTTTCTGCTATATAGGCAAGCGTCGCTTTGAGGCTGCGCTGGCAGAGTTTCCTCACCGCGACCAGGTGCAGGTGGTCTGGCGCAGCTACCAGCTCGACCCAGACCTCAAGACCGATGCATCTATCACGGTCAATCAGATGCTGGCAGAAAAGAAAGGCTGGACACTGGAGCAGGCTGCTACGATGAATGCGCGTGTCACTGCCATGGCCAGAGAGGCTGGCCTCGACTACCACCTCGACCGGGCTGTAGTGGCCAACTCATGGGACGCGCATCGCTTCTCCCACCTGGCTGCTCAGCATGGCGTACAGGATCAGGCTGAGGAGGCGCTGTTTCAAGCGTACTTTACTGAGGGCAAGAACACCGCCGACCACGCAGTGCTGGCAGAGATAGGAGAGGGCCTCGGTATCAGCCGTGCCGAGACAGAGGCGATGCTCCGCTCTGACGCCTACAGTGGCGAGGTAGCGCGCGACATCCAGCACGCGCAGCAGATAGGAGTACGTGGCGTTCCCTTCTTTGTACTCGACAGCCGCTATGCTGTATCAGGTGCGCAGGATAGCAGCACATTTGCGGGTGCGCTGCAGGCTGCCTGGGAGGCACGCGGTCCTGTAGAGGTGACCGGCATGGATGAAAATAGCTGCGGGCCGGATGGCTGCGCAGTGTGATTCGATTGCTGCAAAATAAAAAAGGCTGCCCATCGGGCAGCCTTTTTACGTTGAGCCTGCTGGCTATTAATAAGTATAAGTATTAGTGGTGATGTTGCCATTGCTACCAGTGATGGTCTCAGTGAGTACACGGCCATCACCGTCAAAGTTGTAGCTGTAGTTATACGTTACAGACTGGCCATTGCTGGTGATGATCCTTGTATTGAGCACGTGAGCATTACGTTTGCCCAGGAAGGACAGACCGTAATCCCTGTAGTCCGTATTGCTCAGGTAGGTATAGGTCGTAGTAGTGATCTGACCACCTACATTCAGCGAGTTTGATACCTCATCACCATTGGAGATCGTGTGGGTGCGAGAGTTGCCATTAGTGGCTACCTCTCCGGTCAGGAAGCCGCTATTGTCATACGTGTAGGTGATACCTTCGTTGTCTGATCCTGCATATCCCTGATTGTTTAGCGTGTACACGGTAGGCGTGCCAGTGGTATAGGTCACGGTCACTGTGCTGGAGGAGTAGGCGATAGTAGTACCACCAGACTGCGCTATCAGGCGGCCCTGTGAGTCAAATGTATTTACTGTAGTCGTCGTCTGTCCATTAGTGGTAGAGACGATCTGCTTTACTTTGCCGTTTACAGTCTTCTTGGAGCAGGAGGTAGATACCATTACGCCTGTCAGCGCGAGCATCACCACCAGGGATTTAAATGCTTTGTTCATGTAGTTGAGGTTTAGGTTAGTGCCTACTCTTAGCGGTTTTCGGCTTGCCCCGTCTTACTAGTTTTAGGGTGTTCAGAGATTTCCCTTCACGCTAATTTCTGCTTTTTTTAACAAA
>CAZNDJ010000127.1:0-10188 GCA_964571705.1 uncultured Chitinophagaceae bacterium | reverse complement strand
TGGAAGGCTATGGGGCGGATGATATCATAGGTACCATAGCCAAGCGCAAGGCTGCAGAGGGTCACCTGGTCTATATGGTGACACCGGACAAGGACTACGCACAGCTGGTGGGTGAGAATATCTTCATCTATAAACCAGGCCGCCAGGGCAGCGATGTAGAGATACTAGGCCTGCCCGAGATCAAAGCGCAATGGGAGGTAGAGCGGCCGGAGCAGGTGATAGATATATTGGGCCTCTGGGGCGATGCAGTAGACAATATACCTGGTATCCCGGGCGTAGGAGAGAAGACTGCCAAAAAGCTGATGGCAGAATATGGCTCTATGGAAAACATCATAGCCAATGCCGACAAGATAAAAGGCAAGATGGGCGAGAATATCAAGGCCCATGCGGAGCAGGGCCTGATCTCAAAGAAGCTGGCCACGATACAGCTGGATGTGCCTATAGATGTGACAGACGAAGAACTGCACATAGATGAGCCCAATAAGGAAAGGCTCACGGAGCTGTTTGCGGAGCTGGAGTTTCGCACGATGGGCAGGCGGATACTGGGCGATAGCTATAGTGCCAATGCTGATATATCACGCGCTAAAAATATCCCTGCTGCGGGTGGCCAGACGGATCTTTTCGGCGGGGCAGTGGAGGCACCGAAGGCCGCCGCTGCTGATACACGTGAAGATATGCTGCCGGTGGTCACACATGGCAAGAACATTACAAATACAGAGCATAAGTACCTGAAAGTAGGCGAGGGGCTAGACCTCACGCTAGATGAACTGGTGGCCAGACTACAGGCGCAGTCGGAGTATTGCTTTGACACGGAGACTACGGGCTTGGATTACTTTGTGCTGGATATCGTCGGGCTGTCGTTTTCTTTCCAGAATGGAGAGGCGTACTATGTGCCGTGCCCCGCAGATGAGGCCGGAACGATGGCCGTGATCAATAAGCTGAAACCGATACTGGAAGATACCACGAAGCTCAAGATAGGGCAGAACGTGAAATTTGATATGCACGTGCTGTACAAGTATGGGGTAGAGGTATCACTACCGATCTATGATACGATGGTGGGCCACTACATAGCGGAGCCTGACCTGAAACATGGCATGGACTACCTGAGTGAAACTTACCTCGGCTATACACCTGTCTCTATAGAGGAGCTCATAGGCAAGAAGGGCAAGAACCAGGGCAATATGCGTGATGTGCCGCTGGATAAAATAGCCGAGTACGCCGCAGAGGATGCGGATATCACCTGGCAGCTGAAAGGCGTGATAGCGCCGATGGTAGAGGCAAGAGAGCTGACCTCTGTACTCGATAATATAGAGCATCCGCTGATCCCCGTTCTGGCAGGTATGGAGCGTGAGGGGGTGAAGGTAGATGAAGAATTCCTACGCGAATACTCTAAGGTGCTCCAGGTGGATCTCACCGCGCTGGAGGATCAGATATATACGCTGGCTGGGCTGAGGTTTAATATAGACTCACCGAAGCAGATGGGTGAGGTGCTCTTCAAGCATCTCAATATCCCGCAGGATAAAAAAACTGCGACCGGGCAGGCATCTACCAATGAAGCAGTACTATCTAAACTGGCCAATGAATATCCTATCGTAGCGCGTATACTCGACTACCGCGAGATAGCCAAGCTGAAGTCTACCTATGTAGACGCACTCCCAGAGCTGATCAACCCTAAGACGGGCAGGATACATACGACATTTAATCAGACCATAGCGGCTACAGGGCGCCTCAGCTCCATAGCACCCAACCTGCAAAACATACCGGTGCGCACGGAGCGCGGCCGTATGATGCGCAAGGCATTTATCGCGAGGGATGCAGATCATATCCTGCTCTCCGCAGACTACTCTCAGATAGAGCTGCGCCTCGTAGCGGAGATGAGCGGAGACAAGGGCATGACAGAGGCATTCCAACAGAAGCTCGATATCCATACCGCTACAGCAGCGAAGGTGTACGGTGTGGCATACGAGGAAGTGACAAAGGAAATGCGCTACAAAGCCAAGAGCGTGAACTTCGGTATCATATACGGGCAAGGGGCATTTGGCCTGGCGGAGAATCTGGGCATACCGCGCAGCGAGGCAAAGTCGATCATTGATAACTACTTCGTGCAGTTCCCTGGTATCAAGGAGTACATGAATTACAATATCGAGTTTGCACGGAAGAATGGCTACGTAAAGACCATGATGGGCCGCAGGCGCTACCTGAAGGATATCAACTCCAGCAACTTTACTGTACGTGGTTTCGCAGAGCGAAATGCGATCAATGCTCCGGTGCAGGGATCGGCAGCAGATATGATCAAGATAGCCATGATCGGCATTCACGAAGAGTTTAGGAAACGAAACTTCAAAAGCCGAATGACCCTGCAGGTACATGATGAATTGGTCTTTGACGCACACAAGGATGAGCTGGAAGAGATCAAGCCGATCATCTCTGATAAAATGATACATGCCATCAAAACGAACGTGCCGATAGAGATCGGCACCGGTGTTGGTGTTAACTGGCTGGATGCCCATTGATAAAACTCTGTCTAAGTAGTGTGAAAGTGTATATTTTTGCTCCCCGATGATCAGTGTTATCCTTCCTGTATATAATCCCTCTCCCGGCTGGGCGGATAATGCCATAGGTGAAAGCCTGAAGCTTAGTAGCAGCTTGCCGAGTGAAGATTTTGAGTTTATCATGGTGAATGATGGCTCCACGAGTGATATATATAGCAATGAGAAGGATAAAATATCCGCTAGCCATATCAAACTGATAGAATATAGCCCTAATCAGGGCAAAGGTGAGGCACTACGCAGGGGCGTGGCAGCCTCATCAGGCGAGTTGATCATATACACGGACATTGACTTCCCATATACGCAAGCGAGTATCAGGCAGGTGATAGCCATCCTACAGTCGGGACGCAAGGATATAGTGATCGGGATAAAGGATAAGGAGTACTATGCACACGTACCAGCCTTCAGACGTTTTGTATCTAAACTGCTGCGTTTTTTTGTACGCACATTTTTCCGCATCCCTACAGATGATTTTATGTGTGGGCTCAAGGGTTTTAATAGCAAAGGGAAACCTGTCTTTCTGCAGACCGTGATAGACCGCTACCTGTTTGACCTCGAGTTTATGTTTCTGCTGTCGCGCCACCCCGAGATATCCAGTACTACGGAGGAGATACACCTCAAGGAGAATATACAGTTTCGCAAGATGAATCCTCAGATCATACGCACAGAACTCCGGGACCTTTTCAGGATATTGATAGGCAGCTATACGAAAAAGTAAGCCTGTTTTTAAGAAAAAAGATTGTACTTCAAGATACAGTAGATGGCGCGTACGCCGTCTTTCCAGCCTATCTTTTTGCCCTCCTCATAGGTGCGGCCATAGTAGGAAATACCTACCTCATAGATGCGCACCTTAGGGTAGCGCGCCATCTTTGCGGTGACCTCAGGCTCAAAGCCGAAACGCTTCTCTTTCAGGTCAAGAGACTTGATGATATCAGAGCGGAAAAGCTTATAGCAGGTCTCCATGTCTGTCAGGTTTAGGTTTGACAGCATATTGGAGAGGAAGGTCAGTACGTATTTATTGCCGATGGTATGCCAGAAGAAAAGGATCCTGTGTGGACGGCCACCCATGAAACGTGAACCGTAAACCACATCTGCAAAACCATCCAAAACCGGCTTAAGGAGGATATTGTATTCCTGTGGATCGTATTCCAGGTCAGCATCCTGTATGATCAGGTAGTCACCGGTAGCCTCACGTATCCCTGTGTGCAGAGCCGCGCCTTTACCAGCATTGACCTCGTGCTTGCGATACTGGATGTTGAGCTCGGGATTTGCTTTTTGATAGCTCAGGATAGCTTCCTCTGTATTGTCCTTGGAGCAGTCATTCACAATGATGACCTCCTTCTCCATGCCGCCTATGAGCTGCACTGCCTTGACCTTATCCAGGATCAGGTGTATGGTTCTGCCCTCATTATAGGCTGGTATGACGATAGACAATTTCATGTGTGGATCGGTTTATATCGGGGGGCAAAAATAAGTTTTATGTCGGATTAAACCACTATTTTTGCCAGTCGCATGAAATACTCCTCCAAACTCATAGCTGACGCCGTTTCCGAGTTTCAAAAACTACCCGGGATAGGCGAAAAAACCGCACTCCGGCTGGTGCTGCACCTGCTGAAGCAGGATAAGCAGAAGGTGGCACATTTCAGCGACGCTGTGAGCCGCATGCGCAGCGAGATACGTTTTTGCACCCGGTGCCACAATGTGTCAGACCAGGAGCTCTGTGATATCTGTGGCAATAATATGCGCGACCAGACCCAGATATGCCTGGTAGAGAGTATCCGCGACATCATAGCCATAGAAAACACAAATACCTACCGGGGTACATATCATGTGATAGGAGGGGTGATATCTCCCATAGATGGTGTAGGCCCTGATCAGCTCAATATACCGGGCCTGATAGAGCGCATACAGGCTGGTGGTGTGAAGGAGGTGATCATGGCGCTGAGTCCGACCATAGAGGGTGATACGACTATTTTCTACATCTCGCGAAAACTGAAGGACTACGATGTGCAGATCACGTCTATAGCCAGAGGGGTGTCATTCGGCGGAGAGCTGGAGTATACCGATGAGCTGACACTGGGCAGGTCTATAGCTACGAGGCTGCCATATGAAAACAATGTGGCCAGGCCGCAATGATGCAAAATTCGGCTACTATTCTTACTTTACCAGTCTAAAAACACGCTGATACTTGCAGCTGAGCGTCGTCATAGTCAACTATAATGTCCGGTACTTTCTGGAGCAGTGCCTCCTGTCAGTACTGCGTGCGGCGCACGGCATAGAGACAGAGGTGATCGTGGTAGACAATAACTCCAGCGATGGCTCAGTAGAATATATCCGTGCCAAATTCCCGACTGTAAATGTCATAGCCAACAAGGATAACCCGGGCTTCTCCAAAGCCAACAATCAGGCTATCGCACTGGCAAAAGGTAAATACGTACTGATCCTAAATCCCGACACAGTGGTGGCAGAGAATACCTTTGAGACCTGCATCAGATTTATGGAAAGCCATGCAGACGCGGGCGCGCTGGGAGTACGGATGATAGATGGCAAGGGGACTTTCCTGCCGGAATCAAAAAGGGCACTGCCCACTCCTGAGGTGGCTTTCTACAAGATGTTTGGGCTGGCTTCGATCTTTAAAAATTCAAGGCGCTTTGGCCGCTATCATCTGAGCTACCTGCCGGAGACTGAGACGCATGCGGTAGAGATACTGTCAGGAGCGTTTATGTTCTTCCGCAAGGAGGTGCTGGATAAGATCGGCTACTTTGATGAGACGTTCTTTATGTATGGTGAGGATATAGACCTCAGCTACCGTGTGCTACTGGGCGGCTATCAGAATTACTACCTCGCTGATACCACGATCATCCATTACAAGGGTGAATCAACCAAAAAGGGCAGCCTGAACTACGTGCGTGTTTTCTATCAGGCAATGATCATTTTTGCGAAGAAGCACTTTGCGTCAGCCGGAGCAGGATTGTTTTCTTTCCTGATCAATATGGCTGTCGTCTTCCGTGCATTGGTCACGCTGGCGCTAAGTGTACTCTCATCGTCCTACCTGCTGCTGATAGATGCGCTGATCAGTTTTGGTGGTATCTTCTATCTGGTCCACTTCTGGGCCGGCAATGTGAAGAATGCGCAGGAATACTATCCGCCGATCTTCATAGCCGGAGTGGTGCCGGCTTATATACTGATCTGGATCATATCTACCTATTTCAGTGGAGGCTATGAAAAGCCCTATCGTATCAGCCCGATCTTTCGCGGTATGGCGGCTGGTACGCTGGTGATCGCAGCATTGTACGGCTTCCTGCCGGAGGAGTGGCGCTTCTCCCGGGCTATCATCCTGCTGGGTGCTGTGTGCACGGGCTTTGTGATGCTGGTCACGCGGCTGCTGCACAATGTGCTGCGCTATCAGCAGCTATCATTCGAGCGGGTGGACAATCACCGCGTGGTGATAGTCGGCTCTGAGGAGACCGTGCCGCGTGCCCGGCAAGTGCTACGTTTAGTCTCTCCATCCAGTGAACTGGTATCAGAAGTAGATGTAAAGCATAAGGGCAATAGCATAGCAGGCACGCTCAGCCTGTATAAGCCGAAAGAAGTGATCTTCTGCTCGGATGCTTTGCCCTATAAGGCGATCATATCAGAAATCGTAGCACTGGGAGATCAATACGACTATAAGATACTCAACCCTACAGCAGATACACTGATAGGCAGCAACTCCAAGAATCAGGCTGGAGATCTCTATGCCGCGGATATCAACCTCAATCTCTCGCGCCCGATCACGCACAGGCAAAAGCGCCTCTTTGATATGGTCGCTTGTATCTTTATGCTGCCGATGCTGCCTGTTCTTCTATTCATAGCCGGTGGCGGTATCATGGGGCAATGGGTCAAGGTGCTGACGGGCAAAAAGACATGGGTAGGCTACTGGGTAGAGGGAGACGACTCACAGAAAGGCCTGCCTGTACTAAAACCCGCGGTGATAAGCCATATCGGTGCCAATCAAAAGCAAAGCCATCTGCCAGACGATGTACGCAAATTGAACTATCTTTATGCTAAGCACTATACCGTCACAGAAGACCTGAATGTGCTGGTAAAGAATCTGACTGCGTCGGGCAAATGAAAAAGATGAAATGGATATGGTTTTGCCTGCTGATCTGCTCAGCAGGTGGTTCCTTCGCTCAGACTGCGAATAGGGTAAAAATGCTCAACCTGCTACTGGAAGAGTCGAGATCCCGACTACATATGGGGCCCCATTTACTACAGATAAAAGAGACAAAAGATATTCCATCTATTACCATATTAGCACATGTAGAGGCATTGCCAAAATACTCCTTGCCAAAAGGGAATGTAGTCTGCCGACTGGAGGAGTATGTCCAGCTACATACACCGATGAAGCTCAATATCGGAGTAGGTGGGCAGTAGGCTTTACTGATTCAGGTATAATCCTGCGTAGTTCTTGATCTTCACGATCATGGCACTCAGGCCATTGGAGCGCTGAGAGGAGAGGTGTGAGCGGAGGTCAGTCTTGTCTATAAATTCCAGCCTGGCATCCACTATATCCTGAGGCTTCTGACCAGAGAGGACGCGCCAGAGCAGCGCAGCCAGGCCTTTGGTAATGGCAGTATTGGAGTCTACCTGTATCTGTATGGTGTCGTCTATCAGTTGGGCGCGCATCCATACCTTAGACTGGCAGCCTTTGACTATGAAATCATCGGTGCGAAACTCCTCCGGATAGGCCGGCAACTGGCGCCCCTGCTCTATGATATACTCATACTTGTCCATCTGATCCTCAAACTGATCAAACTCGTCTATGATCTCTGCCTCTATCTCTGCTATACTTGCCATTCTTATAAAATAAAAAACCGGCACCTAAGGCGCCGGTTTCAAAACTAAACAAGAATTTGTATTACTAGTCTACATTGTCATGCAGGAAGGAGTTATTCTTCTTGACCTCCGGGCGCTGATTCATCGTATCCTCGCCTATAGAGTAGCGTGACAGGTCAGTATTGTTTGAGTGCATGGTGTTTTGCACCTCTACGCCCTTGCGGAGGTAGGCTGGTGTGCTCTCCATCTCGTTCATGCTGCCCTTATTCATAGAGCGGTAGCTGAGCTGTGAGAGGATGCGCTTGCGGTCATTGAGCTGGCGATCCAGAGATTCCTTGCTCACCGGCTCATTGGCAGTATTCTCATAGCTCTTTACATTGAAGACAACGAAATTCTCTTCTTCCTTTTCTTCGCCTGCTACAGCCTCTACCTCTGGGGCGGTGATCACCTCTATGATCTCCTCCTGTACCTCGGCCACCGGCTCGCTTACGAAAGTTTCCTCTACATATACCGGTTGCTCTTCTACTACGATAGTTTCTACTACTGCTAATTCTTCCTGCAGGAGTTCGTGCTCTATCACCTCCTCGCTGAGTACTGTCTCTGATGTTTCAAATTCAAAGACCACTACATTGTCGTTGGTGGTTTCTTCTACCTTGGTATCCAGCATGGAGAAGAGTGTATATGGCTCCTCTTCCTCGAGGTTGAGTGTGACTTTCTCCTCTACCGGTGGGGTAGGAGTAGCAGCTACTACAGGTGTCTCGCGGACTGGCTTTTTAGCCACAGGCTCTGCATCGAGATTGATCAGGTTGAGCTGTGTTTCCTTTACCGCCGGCTTAGCCTCAGGTGCCTTTACTTCCTCATTGAGGTCACGTACGATCTTATTCACCGGAGTGAGAAAGGCAGGCCTGTAGGTAGCCTCAAAACCGGTAGCGATCAGCGTCACAGACAGTTTGCCGCCCATGTTAGGGTCATCGCAGGTACCGAAGATGATATCTGTATCCTTCGCCACTTCCTGTATGTATTCGTTGATCTCGGTGATCTCATCTATAGTGACTTGCTCTTCTGGTCCAGAGGAGATATTTACGAGTATCCTCTTGGCACCACGTACGTCATTGTCATTGAGCAGTGGAGAGTTCAGCGCGCCTTGTACTGCTTTCAGCGCGCGGCCATTGCCCTCGGCTATAGCTGTACCCATGATAGCTGCGCCACCATTGGTCATCACATACTTCACGTCGGCAAAGTCTACGTTGATATAGCCAGGTATGGTGATGATCTCAGAGATGCTCTTGGCAGCCATGGTCAGGATGTTATTAGCATGGTTGAATGCATCAGACTGGCGGGCATTGCCATACATCTCACGGATCTTGTCGTTTGATATCACGAGGATGGTATCTACCTGCTCCTTGAGCTTCTCTATACCCTGCAGGGCCTGGTTGTATTTCCTCTTGCCCTCAAATGAGAATGGCGTAGTGACGATACCTACCGTAAGGATACCCAGCTCACGTGCTACGCGTGCTACTACAGGTGCGCCACCTGTACCGGTGCCACCGCCCATACCGGCAGTGACGAATACCATCTTGGTATTCTTGCTCAGTATCTCCTTGATCTCTTCGATAGACTCCTCTGTAGCCTGTGCTCCGCACTCAGGATTAGATCCTGCGCCGAGGCCCTGGGTCAGTTTTGGTCCGAGTTGTATTTTATTAGGCACTTTGCTGATGTCGAGTGCCTGTGAGTCGGTATTGCCTATTACAAAATTGACACCTATGATGCCTTGTTCATACATGTGGTTTACGGCGTTGCTGCCACCGCCGCCTATGCCTACTACCTTGATGATAGAAGACTGATCTTTTGGCAGATCAAATTGGAGGTTAGTCATATCTCTAAGTTTTAATCGTTAGGGTAATTTATTCTTGTTTGTTCTTCACTTACTATTGGAAATCGTTATTCACGCTTTCATCTTCAAACCAGTCTTTGACATTGGTGAGCAGGCCTTTGACCCATGAGTCTTTCTTGGCCTTCTTCACCGGCTCTGGCTCAGGCTGCATCTCAAAGTGTACTTGCGGCTTCACTTCTTCCTGCACCTCTACGGTAGCAGTAGCTGCGGCTGCAGCGGCTGCTGCCTCTGCCAGCAGTGCTGCTTCTGCCAGTTCTTTCTCTTTAGCCAGTACTTCAGCCTTGCGCTTGTTAGCGCCACGCTGCTGGTCTTCCAGCTCCTTGATGCCCTCTATGATGAGGCCTATGGCAGTAGAGTACATCGGGTTCTTCAGTTCCTCCTTTGTATCCTTGGCCAGGTACTCTGTAGGCAGGCCTATGCGTGCGCTGAGGCCGGTATGGTATTCTACCAGTTGCTTCAGGTGCTTCAGCTGTGAGCCACCACCGGTGATCACTACACCGCCTATCAGCTTATTGGCGTAGCCGCTGCTGCGTATCTCAAAGTACACCTGCTGCACGATCTCCTCCATACGGGCATTGATGATCTTAGCCAGCATCTGCATGGATATCTCCTTGCGCTCGCGGCCATTGATACCAGGGATAGAGATGATCTCATTCTCCTGATTCTCCTGTGGCAGGGCGCTGCCGAAGCGTACTTTCAGTTTCTCTGCTTGCTTCTTCAGCACCATGCAGCCGGTCTTGATATCCTCAGTGATGATATTGCCAGCGAAAGGTATCACAGCCGTATGGCGGATGATATTATCCTGGAAGATGGCAATGTCAGTCGTACCGCCACCGATATCCACGAGGCACACACCAGCTTCCATTTCTTCTTCGCTCAGTACGGAGGCGGACGATGCCAGCGGCTCGAGGATCAGGCCGATCATCT
>CAZNDJ010000126.1:0-10211 GCA_964571705.1 uncultured Chitinophagaceae bacterium | reverse complement strand
AGATCCTCTTTGTAGTAGACTCGATGACGGGTCAGGATGCGGTGAATACCGCTAAGGCATTCAACGAGCGCCTCAACTTCGATGGCGTGGTACTGACCAAGCTGGATGGTGATACACGTGGTGGCGCAGCCCTCACCATCACCTACACAGTGGGCAAGCCGATCAAGTTCATCTCCAGTGGTGAGAAGGTGGATACGCTCGATATCTTCTATCCTGAGCGTATGGCTACACGTATCCTCGGTATGGGTGATATCGTGAGCTTCGTAGAGAAGGCACAGGAGCAGTACGACGAGAAGAAAGCCCGCGAACTAGAGGCCAAGATCAGCAAGAACCAGTTCAACTTCAATGACTTCCTCTACCAGCTGGAGCAGATCAAGAAGATGGGTAATATGAAGGACCTCCTCGGTATGATACCAGGCATGGGCAAAGCGCTCAAGGACGTAGATATAAAGGACGATGCCTTCAAGAAAGTAGAAGCGATCATCCTGTCCATGACACCAGAGGAGCGCGAGAAGCCGGATCTCATAGATGGCCGCCGCCGCCAGCGCCTGGCCAAGGGTAGCGGTAACACGATACAGGAAGTGAATGCATTCATCAAGCAGTTTGAAGAAATGAAGAAGATGATGAAGAGCATGCAAAAGATGAGCTCAGCAGGCCGCATGATGAAAGGCATGCCAGGCAGGTAATAGCTGCTCGCAACAAACTATATAACGGCTCCGGTTCATATCGGAGCCGTTTTGTTTTATATTCAGGCTATGATCACGCTGAGACGGCTCACTCAGGACGACTGGCAGACCTATAGAGATATCAGGCTGGAATCTCTTAGAGAGGAGCCGTTATTCTTTGGCGGGCGTATCCATATAGAGGAGGCACTGACTGAAGCTGACTGGCGCGCGCGCCTCTCGGGTGGCCGGCACAATGCAGTCTGGTGCCTGTGTGATGGTGATATACCGGTAGGACTGACTGGTGTGGTACAGCAGCGTGAGGATCCGGATGGCGCACTGCTGGTCGCGTCATATATCAGGAGGCCATATCGGGGACAAGGGTACTCTGCACTCTATTATCAGGCGCGGATAGCATGGGCCCGCGGCCAGGGCTTCAAATATATAGACGTAGCACATCGCAAAGGCAATGATGCCTCCAGAGCAGCCAATCAAAAAGCTGGATTTCAATATACCCATACAGAAAGTGCACTATGGCCCGATGGCACGCACGATGACAAGGTCTGCTACCGCCTCATTTTGTGATTAACTCTTTCCCGCACGTATCCGTTCAAATTTTACTTTCGCAGTCCTCATTTCAGAGGATACAATCATGGAAGATCATAGCAAAGAAATAGCCCGCCTGGCCAATGTGCCTGTCAAAGGAGTGATAGCTGTATTAGAGCTTTTCGCCGAAGGCGGCACAATACCATTCATAGCCCGCTACCGCAAGGACAGGACAGGCAACCTGGATGAAGTAGCCATCGGCCAGATAGAGGCCCTAAAAAAACAACTCGATGAATTTTATCATCGCAAAGAGGTGATCGTAAAGTCTATCACCGAGCAAGGTAAGATGACCGATGAGCTAATGGCTAAAATAGATGCAGCTACGACATTGGCAGAGCTGGAGGATATTTACCTACCTTACAAACCTAAACGCCGTACCCGCGCTATGATAGCCCGCGAGAATGGCCTCGAGCCACTGGCACACATCATAGACGAGATGACCGAGCGCAATCTGGATAAGGTAGCAGCGGGCTTTATCAATGACAAAGTACTAACGGCTGATGAGGCGCTGGCAGGTGCTCGTGATATCATAGCCGAGTGGATCAGTGAGGATGCTGACGTCCGCTCCAAAGTACGCCGCAAGTTTGAGCGCTTTGGCAAGACCATCGCTACGGTATGGCCTGATAAGAAAGAAGAAGGCGCGAAATACCGCGACTATTTTGAATACTCTGAGCTGGTGTCTAAGATACCTTCACACAGGATCCTTGCAGTATTCCGCGGCGTCACTGAGGGCATCCTGCGTATGAGCATTGAGCCGGAAGAAGAGTTTGTACTGCAGGACCTTGAGCGCATGTACATAGAGGGCAGCGGCCCTTGCCAGGATCAGTTTAAAAAGGCTATCAAAGATTGCTACAAGCGCCTGCTGCAGCCACAGTTTGAGACTGAGTTTCGTATGCTGCTGCGCGATAAGGCTGAAGAAGAGGCGATCAAAGTTTTCGCAGAGAACCTGCGTCAGCTCTTACTATCATCTCCATTGGGGCCGAAGCGTATCCTGGCCATAGATCCGGGTATCCGCACGGGCTGCAAGATCGTTTGCCTCGATGAAAAAGGCGACCTGCAAAAGACAGATCTCATATTCCTGCTGGATAATGCAAGCAAGGATCAGGAGGCAGCCGCAAAACTCAAACACCTGGTAGAGCGCTATGAGATCGATGCCTTTGCCATAGGTGATGGTACGGCAGGTCGCGAGACCGAGAAGTTTGTGCGCAGTATCACATTTGACCATCCTGTGCAGCTCTTTATGGTGAATGAAGATGGTGCATCTGTGTACTCTGCCTCAGAGGTGGCGCGAGAGGAGTTTCCCGATCAGGATGTGACAGTGCGTGGCGCCGTGTCTATAGGACGCAGGCTCATGGACCCGCTGGCAGAGCTGGTCAAGATCGATCCTAAATCAATAGGAGTAGGTCAGTACCAGCATGACGTGAATCAATTTCGCCTCAAGGACAAACTGGACCAGACGGTAGTCTCCTGCGTGAATGCAGTCGGCGTGAACCTCAACACAGCCAGCAAGCATCTGCTATCATACGTATCCGGCATCGGGCCGACACTGGCGGAGAATATCATCATCTATCGCAAGCAGGTCGGCAAATTCTCATCGCGTAAACAACTGAAGGAAGTGCCGCGTCTCGGTGATAAAGCCTATGAGCAGTGCGCAGGTTTTCTCCGTATCAAAGATGGCGAAAACCCACTCGACGCCAGTGCAGTGCACCCGGAGGCCTACGCACTGGTAGAGCGCATAGCCAAGGATCTCCGCACCGATGTGAAGCAACTGATAGGCAATGAAAGCAAGATAACGGAGGTAAAACCTGAAGCATATATCTCAGGCACTGTAGGTACGCATACGCTGACAGACATTCTCTCGGAGCTACGCAAGCCAGGGCTGGACCCCCGCAGTGAGGCAGAGCAGTTTGAGTTCTCACATGAGGTTTTCAAAATAGAAGATGTGAAGGTAGGTATGGTGCTGCCCGGAGTGGTTACCAATATCACACGTTTCGGTGCCTTCGTAGATGTGGGTGTCAAGCAGGATGGCCTCGTACACGTTTCTCAGATAGCAGATAAATTCATAAGTGATCCATCTGCTGCACTGAAACTAAACCAGAAGGTGACGGTCAAAGTGGTAGAGGTAGATATACCGCGCAAACGTATCAATCTGACCATGAAGCCATCGATGCTGGCTGTATAAGATCAGTGAACCGGCAGTGCCACATAGAAGGTAGCGCCTTTATCCGGTTCTCCCTTGGCATATATTACACCGCCGTGGTTTTTGACTATCGTTTTGCAGATAGCCAGGCCGACGCCGGAGCCGAAGTATTGACTCTTGGCATGTAGTCGCTGGAAGGGTTCAAAGATCTTCTCCGCATACTCCTGATCAAAACCAATACCATTGTCCGAGATGGAGATCAGGTGATACATCGTCCCAGCTTCGGCATTGCGATGATGAATGAGAGGCCCTGGCACCTGTTGATATGCGATCCCGATCTTTACCTGCCGGTCTGCATGTGCGTATTTGATCGAGTTAGCTATGAGGTTTTGTAATAGCTGGTATAGCTGTACAGATACACCATGCACATGAGGTAGTTCATCTGATCTGATAGTGATGTGCTCTGCATCCTCAGGACTGATTGTTTCCTCTTTGATACGCTCTACTATTTTGTTGAGGTCTACGTCTTCATATTGAGATGAGACATCATGCGCCTTTGAGTAGATTAGCAGATCCTCTATGAATTGCTGCATATTCTTACTAGAGGAGATGATGCGTTGCAGCAGCTCCTTTTTACGCTCCTCGGTCGCATTGACCTCAGGGTCCAGTATCATATTTGCAAAGGTGCGTATCTTGCGGAGCGGCTCCTGCAGGTCATGGCTGGCCACATGGTTGAATGCCCGCAGCTCTTTGTTCTTGGCCTTCAGCATTTCATTATTCTCCTCCAGTTGCCTGTTAGTAGCTTTCAGCTGTTCCTCCGCTATTTTCCTTTCGCTGAGGTCACGGGTCACCTTTGAGAAGCCGACGACCGTACCATCGGCATCATGCAGAGCAGTGATCACCACACTACCCCAAAATTTAGTACCGTCCTTGCGGATACGCCAGCCCTCATGGGTAGCACGGCCATGCTTTTTTGCTATACCGATGAGTTGCTCAGGTAGTTTATCTATACGATCCTGCTCGGTGTAGAAAAGGCGGAAATTCTTGCCGACTACCTCATCTGAGGTGTAGCCCTTTATTTTGCTGGCTCCCATGTTCCAGTTCTTGATGGTGCCCGCGGTATCGATCAGTATGATAGCATAGTCCTGCACCTCAGCGATCATTTTTTGATATTGCTCTTCATTGCGGCGTAGCTGCTCACTCTTTTCCTTCAGATCATAGTTCAGCTCGCTGATCTTGAGATTTGCCTCTGTATTGTCTGTGATCCTGTGTGCTACGCATAGCACACCATATATGCCCCCTGCACCATCTGACAGGGGCAGCAGATGCAGGTCAAAATAATCTTCAGAATTGAGTAAAGACCGGGTGCTATTATGTCGTATGGTCTCTCCCAGCAGTGCCCGCTGCAGATCATGATAAAGCAGCGTATCTGCTACACTTGGAAACATCTCATCCACCTTCCTGCCTATCACATCCTGGAGCGCAAACTTATATCTCTCCAACGCACGGCTATTCATAGAAATCAATCTCAAATCCTTATCGAAAGCCATGATAAGATCTGTAGAGGTATTGATAAGTGCCTCTGCAAATTCATTCCCCTTGCGCAAGCGCTCATTTTGTATCTCTATAAAGACCTGAAAAGAACGGGATGTGACCTCCTGCATGTAGTAGTCGATCTCTGCACTGATCTCCTGATATCTTTGAAAATCCTGCGTATAGTCAGGCAGGAAGTGCATAAGGGCTGTACGCCTGATATATTGGGCCTTTGTCAGGTCTTCTGCCACCAGCTGATCTCTGCCTATGATGGGAAGCTGGTTATTCACCCATTTCTCCAGCGCATCTGCGATCTGCTCTTGCATCTCACCGCGCACGATATAGCTCCAAAACTCCAATGTCGGCTCCAGAGAAACCTTCATGCGGTCTTGCTCAGGTATCGCTGAGAAATACTTCATGATAGGAGCTGCTATATCTTCAGAAAGTCGCCACTGCAGATTTATGAATGCCTCCAGCCTGTGCTCCAGCAGGAATGAGATATAAGCTGGCATGTACTTCAGCTCTTTCCGGATCTGTGGCGCAGCGGATACTTCTGGCTTCATTTTCCTACGTATTTAGAATTCTGAAGTAAAATAAAATGCTCTCTGGCCGGTTTGTGGTGCTCGGTCCAGGGCATAGTGCCCAGCAGCTGTACCGTTTCACGCAGCTGAGAAAAGGAACTAGGTTTACGAATATAGTAGTCTGCTCCCTGCTCATACATCTCATCTATCTGCTCCTGATGGCCAGAGGTGGAATAAATGACCACAGGCATATGAGATAAACGCTGGTTTTGCCTGATCTCTGCCAGGCACTCTTTTCCGTTCTTGATAGGCATATTCAAGTCGAGCAGCAGTAGATCGGGAAGTGAATTGGGGCTGGCCAGCAACATTTGCATAAGTTGATTGCCATTTACTGCCAGATTCAGATCTGCCTCAGGGAGGCTAGTACGAATTGCTTCTGAAAAGAGCTCCCTGTCATCCTCATCGTCATCGGCAAGCATTATTTTGAGATCCCTTTTTACAGGCATATGTGTATGGTAGTATTTCAGAGCTTGAAAATCTGGAGATAAGGAACAAAAACCATGCTGGAAAAATTTCCTCACTTTACCCGCTATGGGAAAATGGATAAGTACTCACTACATAAAAGCAACTGAATACCTTATAATTTTAAGCGCATGAAACAGCGAAAATAAATGTTTGCACGTAGGTGTAGATTTAAATGCCCGTTTGATTATTTGATTGCTTCACCATTATTATCCGCTCCTGATAGACATATTTATTGGCCGGGATAGTGATTTATTGACATCAGAAGCAAACTATCTACTGGCCATTAGTAAATTGTGATTATTTCATACAAGAACGAACATTTCCCTCCATCTGTCTGTTTATGAGCGGACTACGAAATTGACCAGAAAGCAAAGACCAACAGAGCCGATAAGATAGCCAAGAGTCCGGGACTGATGAAAATCATAGTACCACCGGGTATAGAGGAATAACACGGCTGATAGCTGAAAAAGCGCTTCTCAGATCACAGTACGGGGTTTTGTTTTCAGGTATTTTGACGCAATTTTGGGCATCATTTACAAGACGGTATGAGCAGGTATATCAGGTTTACGATCCTTTTTCTTTTTGCTACAGGTATGGCAGCGTATATCTCGAGCTGTACAGGTAGTGGAGATGGCCCGGTGCTGCTGGATGTAGGTGCCAAGCCTTTTGACCTCTTATCGAAATACCGCTTCTTCAAAGGAGATGTCCACGACCTGAAGCCCAATACAAGGTTGCTGCCATATGATCTGAATAGCCCGCTCTTCACAGACTATGCCCACAAAGCTCGCTTTATCTACATGCCGGATGGCAAGACCGTAGACTATCAGGAAGACGCTGCATTGAAGTTTCCTGTCGGAGCCTGCATCATCAAGAACTTTTACTACCCGGCAGACTTTCGCAAGCCAGAGGAAAACCGCCGCATCATGGAGACACGCCTGCTGGTACACCGTGAGAGTGGATGGGAAGCGCTGACATATATCTGGAACGATGACCAAAAAGACGCAAAACTGGATGTAGCTGGAGATATAAAAAAAGTGAGCTGGATAGATGACAAGGGCGAAAAAAGAGAAACCGACTACCTGATACCTAATAAAAATCAGTGTAAAGGCTGCCACTGGATCAATGGTGGTATCACACCGATAGGGCCAAAGGTACGCAACCTGAATAAGGAGTACGCCTACGCTGA
This sequence comes from uncultured Chitinophagaceae bacterium, assembly GCA_964571705.1. Classification (GTDB taxonomy): domain Bacteria; phylum Bacteroidota; class Bacteroidia; order Chitinophagales; family LD1; genus UBA1941. The sequence goes on along the minus strand of CAZNDJ010000126.1, from coordinate 3,038 downwards.
TGGCAAGGCCAATCAATTGGAGAAACTGACCAGTGTAGGATTTATGAAAGGCATGCCTGAGCTAAGCAAGTGTGTAAAAATGGTAGCCTACAGCGATACTACAGCCAGCCTGGATGATCGTGCCCGCGCCTATCTCGAGGTGAACTGTGGCCACTGCCACAATCCTGGCGGCCCCGCCTACACCTCCGGGCTCTATCTCAACTGGGATATGAAAGAGATGGAGCACATCGGTGTATGCAAGACACCTGTCTCTGCTGGCCGGGGTACTGGCAATCTGCTGGTAGACATCGTGCCCGGAGATCCGGCGCACTCTATCATGCCATTCCGCATGGCGTCAAATGATGCTGGTATCAAAATGCCGGAAGTAGGACGCACCATGGTGCACCAGGAGGGTGTAGAGCTCATCTCCAAATGGATAGCATCTATGCCAGGAGGCCCATGCCAGGCCAATAAGATCGAGTAGCCCTACGGATCATAGAAAACTATCCAGCGCCAGCACATAGCTCTCCAGGCCGAATCCGCTGATCACACCTTTGCAGACGGCAGAGATCATCGACTGCTGGCGAAATTCCTCGCGGGCGTAGATATTGCTGATATGTACTTCCACTACAGGTGTTTTCACTGCGCTGATGGCATCGCGCAGAGCTACAGAGGTATGAGTATAGCCACCAGCATTCAGTATGATGCCATGATATGTGAAACCGACTTCCTGGATCTTATCGATCAGTTCACCTTCTATATTTGACTGATAGTAGACCAGCTGTATCTCATCAGAATACACCTCGCGGATATCATCAAAGAATTCATTAAACGAGATATCGCCATAGATATCTGTTTCGCGTTTGCCCAGCAAATTCAGATTAGGACCGTTTATGATAATGATCTTTTTCATGGTATGTGACAATTAGTATATGTACAGATACAAGCGAAGATGTGAATATAGGCTACTATTTCAAGAGAAATATGGGTTAAAATTGTATCGTGTCATGGGCATCTTACATCAAAGGATTCAAATCCTATCTGCAGCTGGAGAAGTCCCTGTCGGGAAACTCTATAGAAGCCTACCTACGCGATGTGGAGAAACTGGTGCGCTTCCTGGATATGAAAGAGCTGAAACTCACTGTGGAGGACGTGCGCCTCGCCCACCTGGAGGAGTTCATAAAATGGATAAATGAAATGGGAATGGATGCTCACTCACAGGCACGGATCATATCCGGTGTGAGGGCTTTCTACAAATATCTGCTCATGGAGGACGTGGTGAGTGTAAATCCAACCGAGCTATTGCTCACCCCCAAACTGGCCCGCAAGCTACCTGACACACTCTCCATAGAGGAGATCAATGCCCTGATCGGTGCACTGGACCAGAGCACCCCGGAGGGTGTGCGCAATAAGGCCATGCTGGAGGTGCTATACGGCTGTGGACTGCGGGTGAGTGAGCTGGTAGGGCTCAAGATATCGGATATGTTCCTGGACGTGGAGTTTATCAAAGTGATAGGCAAGGGTAATAAGGAACGCCTAGTGCCTATTGGCTCTGAAGCTATCAAATACATCCGCCTCTATCAGGACAATATACGCGTACACATCACACCAAAGAAAGGTGATGAAGACATCCTGTTTTTGAATAAGCGCGGTGGGCGTCTCTCTCGTGTGATGGTGTTTTACATTATCAAGGCTTGCGCTGCAACTATCGGTCTGAAGAAGACGATCAGCCCGCACACTTTCCGCCATTCATTTGCCACGCACCTGATAGAGGGGGGCGCAGACCTACGCGCTATACAGGAGATGCTGGGACATGCATCTATCACTACGACTGAGATCTACACACACCTGGATAGAGACTTCCTGCGGAGTACTATCATGCAGTATCATCCAAGGTATAAATGAATTGGGCAGTTAGGATAGAAAAAAGTAATTCCTGTCTAGCCTGACCTGGCTGCGCTGTACCAGTTGCCTCACTTGCTCTACTTCGTTTGCAGAATGAAAAAACCTCTTGGGTATAATAGCTGTAACACGGGGAAGGACTAGAAAAAGATAGCTCTCAGTCTCCTTGATCAGTACCACTCCGCTCCACGGGACATAGCTCACATGTGTCGAATAGCTGGCTTCTATACCGGCTTCGGAAAAAGTATAACGTATAGGCGAATGAAGGTCCTCTTTTCTACGAAGTTTTTTGGCCAAATGCCACGTGACAAAAAAAAGGTGAACCAGTAAGAAGAAGAGTAAAGCAAATAAAACCGGGATAGAAGTAAATGGCAGTAAAAGAAAGACCAATATAAATACTCCGGTAATATAGTGTCCTAGCAGAACATAACTAAAGACATAATCCATCAGATCGAGTTGCGTATGCACTGCCAATGCTTGAGGCTGCTTATCATTAGGATTCTCCAACACAATCTCGCTTTTGAAGCGTACTAGCTGTAAGACTATGATAAAAGTAAAAATGGAAACAGAAATAGCCCTGACCGGAGAAAAGATGACAAGGTCTGCATCATCGCCATACAGGAACTGAAGGAAACCCAATAGAGATAAAACCAATATAGTTGGCACCAGCCACAAAAATATATGTAGCAGACCTGATGATCTTATGTCGTTACGTTTCAAAGGATGATAAAAGTTATTTGCGCCTTGGCTTAGCCCTCCCCCACTTCAGCTACTGCCGTCACACCTGCTTTTGCATTTCGTATAGCTATCTCACGTGCTACATTGGTCGCCAGGTCTTCGAAAGCCTTTGCCGAAAGATCGATATCACTATCCCGCAGCGCAATCGGAGTACCTTCGTCACCGCCTTCGCGGATGCTCTGTACGATAGGCAGCTCGCCCAGCAGCGGTAGCTCATATTCGTCAGCAAACTGCTTTCCGCCTCCCTTGCCAAAGATGTAGTACTTATTGTTTGGCAATTCGGCCGGAGTGAAATAAGACATATTCTCCACAATGCCTAGAACAGGTACATTGATCGTATCCAGCCGGAACATGGCGAGGCCTTTGCGGGCATCTGCCAGAGCGACCTCCTGTGGTGTGGTCACGATCACAGCACCTGT
>CAZNDJ010000125.1:0-10228 GCA_964571705.1 uncultured Chitinophagaceae bacterium | reverse complement strand
ACTTCTTGTATGGTTTATTAGGCGCCATGCCCAGCTCATTCATACCGTAGAGGATACGGCGGTGTACTGGCTTCAGGCCGTCACGGGCGTCTGGGATGGCACGGGACACGATGACCGACATCGAGTAGTCGATGTAGGCCGTCTTCATTTCGTCCTCTATATTGATCTGTATGATCCTGTTCTCGGGGGTCTCTGGGGTTAGTTCTGTGTTTTCGTCTTTGATCTCGTCACTCATATATTATAGTCAGGTGCCTTGCGGCAGTTATCAGGGATTTTTCTGGTCAGCAAAATGGCGCTTGATCCACATTTTTTCAGAAAAACGCATTTTAAGCCATTTTGAGGCACGAATGTACAGAATAAACACCCCCTCGACAAAGTATCGGGAGGGCTATTTTTCCACATTTAAGGCTATTTTAGGAAGATTGGCAGATCGAGGGGATCGGACGTAGCCGTAGCATGCACCTAGAACATAGTACTAACCGCATCGGCAAGCATTATATGGTAGAAGTAAGAAATCTCTGGCAGTGATAATTACTATCAGGCCTTGTCTATCTGAAGCTCCAGACGCTGGATGATCCAGTCAGTCAGTCCGACTCCAGCTATCGCGCCATTTTCAAACCAGTAAACGGTTTTATCCTTTTTGTAGCAAAGCCTGCCGTCCTGACGGAGTGGCTCAAAGCCGATCTTCATCAGACCCTGAGCGGTGATTGTGTTGTGTGCCATATAATAAAGATACACTTTAAATGGCGCATTACCTATGCATGGATCATGCTACTCCACGGCTAACCTGCTGTAGAAGTGACGATCCCCGGCTAGCACCTCCACCAGATAGATACCGGAGACGTCCATATGCAGTGTCGCCTTCTGAGCCGCAGTGGTAGCAGTTTTGACCAACCGTCCGGCTATGTCATATATATGTATGAGCTTCTCGCCGGATACAGGTAGATCTATGGTAAAGGAACCAGTGGAGGGATTGGGATAGCAACTTATATTGGACTCATAAATCTCCTGTACACCTACCGTTTGACAGTAATCCGAACGCCGCAGAGTGTGATGGAGTAGGATGCTATCGGAATAATTGCATGGGGCGTATTCACTTGTAAAATCTGAACCATCCACCAGATTTGGATAAAATGTTACTACGTCATTGCTATAATAACCGAAATAGTCTGCATACTCTATCGCACGACGGTAGAATAGGGAGCCATTGGATGTATCGTATAAGGATACATGAAAAACACGATAAGTAGTGTCAAGCCCCTGAAATATTGCAATTGTATCTACAACACCCGTCAAATACCCATAAGGATAATGATGAGAATAAAATCTGGATGTATCAGCATATATGGATAAAGGATCTCCTATTTGCGCGGTGAAATCCCACGCCTGGCGAAATGCTCCATCGAGATAGATATAAGCCTTGCCGGCAGAGTCAAAAGTATAATAGTTGCCAACCGCGCGACACGCTGTGCCATCTACTATGGTATCTTTCCACACAGACAATTCGCCGCTAGCATGCCAAGGGCCGGGCGGGCTAGAAACTCCAATATCCCGACGAGCATAAGACCACTTTGACGAGGGTAAAGCCCACTGCTGGGCATCTAATGCAACATAAAACATAAGCATCATGATCCCTGCAGCAAAGAATCTATAAACGTAGAAGGATAAACGAGTTTTCATATCCCAAAGGTAACAATGACACCCGAGTGAGGGATATACTTTTTGTCATCATTCAGTCACGATCTGGCTAAATACCGGAGCTTCAGGCAGACAAAAAAAAGAGCGGACCCTGAGGCCCGCCCTTGCGTGTTCATCTGTTGTATCCTGGGGTTATTCTTTTACGATCTTGCGCACTACGGTACCCTCACCGGAGTGGAAATTGACAAAGTAGACACCGCCTGTCAGTGATGAGAGGTCGGCCTGCAGCTCGTGTGTACCGTCTCCCTGCATACCCGTGCTGAGCATGGTGACCGTACGGCCCATCATGTCTGTGAGGTAGATATCCAGTGCCTGGCCATGGCGCAGCGTGTAGCTGATGGTGATGCCGGCGGCAGTAGGATTTGGGAAGATATTGGTCAGGAGGCTCTGGCTCAGGTCGGATACACCGAGTATGGTGATCAGCTGCGAAGCTGAGGTGGCCGAGCAGTAGCCTGTAGTCACTTTCACAGAGTAGTTGGCTGTGCCGGAGGCATTGGCGTCGTAGGTTTGCGCGGTAGCGCCGGTGATGGCGCCGCCATTCTGGTACCACTGGTACGAGCCACCGCTGGAGGCTGTCAGCACACCACCGCTGGCGGTGAAGGTAGCAGCAGGCACAGCATCAAAGGTCACATGTACGCTATCTGTACTGGTGCAGCCATTCTTTGTCACAAAAACATAGTACTCTGATGTGGTGGTCACGCTGGTAGTGCTGCCGGTGGCAGTGTTTGACCAGAGGTATGAGGTGCCGTCATTGCCGGCATCGAGGCCTATGGTATCGCCTGCGCAGGTACCTGTGTCAGCGCCCAGCTCTACGAGCGGCAGGCTGAAGTGTACCACTGTATCATCTGCAGAGGTAGCACTGCCGCAGGTGCCATTCACGGTCACGTTGTAGACGCCTGCATTGTACACTACGATAGACTGGCTGGTAGCGGTATTGCTCCACACATTGCCGGAGGCAGCAGAGGATGTCAGTACCACGCTGTCTGTACCGCAGAGGTGCAGCGAACCCTGTACTGAGATAGTAGGCGCGGTAGCACCACTACCCTGTGTGATAGTGATGGTAGCCGTACCGGTGCAGACACCATTGGCCACCGTCACGGTGTAGGTGCCGCCTGTGGTCACGATAGCTGTAGAGGCTGTGCCGAGGCTATTGCTCCAGGTGTAGCCGGTGTAGCCTGCGCCTACATTCAGCGTATCTGTAGCACCCGGGCAGAGTGTCAGCGTAGTAGCAGTGATGGTAGGTGTAGGAGGCGTACCGCTCACGGTGATCGTAGCTACGTTAGACGTATCTGAGCAGCCATTCACAGTCACTACGGCGCTGTAGCTGCCGGTGGCTGAGGCTGAGTAGGTAGCGGCTGTCTGGCCGGAGATAGGGCCATTGGCGTCCAGCCATACGTAGCTGCCGGCAGGTGTAGCGGTGAGCGTCTGAGAGCTGCCACCGCAGATCAGCGTAGAGCCTGCAGGGGTGATCTGAGCATTTGGGATCGCATTTACGGTCACCACGGTAGCAGCAGATGTAGCAGCGCCGCAGCCGTTATTATTGGTCACGGTATAGCTGCCGCCAGTGGTAGCGGTGATAGCCTGTGTAGTGGCACCAGTGCTCCATACATTGCCGGAGGCAGATGATGAGGTCAGTACTACAGAGCCACCCTGGCAGAAGGTAGTAGCACTACCCGCAGCGATGGTCGGTGTAGGTGTAGCGCTCTGTGCCGTGATGTTGATGCTGGCAGTACCGGAGCAGGCACCGTTGGTCACGGTGACGCTGTAGGTGCCCGCAGTAGTAGGATAGGCAAAGCGTGTGCTGCCGAGGCTATTGCTCCAGGTATAGCTGCTATAGCCGCTGCCTACGTCCAGCGTATCGGTAGCGCCGGGGCAGATATAAGTATGATTGGCAGTGATGGTCGGGCTGAGGGCCGAGCCGATCTGGATGCTCACAGCAGCAGATGTATCAGCACAGCTGCCAGACGATACGACTACAGCATATGAACCCGCAGTGGTGGCAGTGTAGGTGCCAGATGTCTGGCCTGCGAGCGGAGCGCCATTTTTCAGCCACTGGTAGGTGCCGGTACCTGAGGCAGTAAGCAGCTGGCTGCCGCTACCGCAGATGATGACCGGGCCTGCCGGAGAGACACCCGCTACCGGAGTAGTGGTCACAGTGATAGTAGTAGCAGTAGATGCTGCCGTACCGCAGCGGCCTGCGCTGGTCACAGTCACGGCATAAGAGCCGGCCGCAGACACAGAGATAGACTGAGTGGTCTGGCCACCGGTCCAGTGATAAGTAGCCGCAGCAGAGCTGCTCAGGGTCACACTACTGCCGGAGCAGATAGCCACGGTACCGGATGGTGTCACGGTAGGTGTGGCAGGTGCCTGGCCGGCAGAGATGGTGATAGACGCTGAGCCGGAGCAGACGCCATTGGTCACGGTCACGGTGTAGGTACCGGCAGTGGTAGGGTATGCCTTCTGGGCAGAGCCGAGGCTATTGCTCCAGGTGTATGTCGTGTAGCCTGCGCCTGCGTCCAGTGTGTCGGTAGCGCCAGAGCAGAGGCTGAGCGTGGTAGCCGTTATGGTCGGGGTAGGTGGTGTACCTGTCACCTGTACGCTCACCGTATTAGATGTAGTAGGACAAGAGTTTTGCGTGCCGATGGCGTAGTAGCTGCCGGTAGCAGATGCTGTGTAGGTAGTACCCGTCTGGCCGCCGATAGCGCCAGCACCATTGTACCACTGCAGCGTACCGCCGGAGGTAGTAGCCGTGAGTACCTGTGTGCTGCCGGTACATACCACTACAGGGCCGGCAGGGGTCACAGAGACGGTAGGGCCGCTATTCACCGTGACTACCTGTGCGGCAGAGGTCACGCCGTGGCATCCTTTCTCTATATATACTGTGTAGCTACCTGCGGTAGTGGCGGTGTAGGTGCGGGAGGTAGCGCCGGGTATAGAGCTACCATTTTTAAACCACTGATAGGCCGTCGCGCCCGTCTCTGTAGCGGTAAAGGTGACCGACCCGCCCGAGCAGAACGTAGTAGGCCCGCCTGCCGTCACAGCGCTGCTCGGCACTGCGCCTACGGCGATAGCTGTATTGCCTGCGGCCAAAGTATCTATAGGCGTACAGGTGCCGTTATTCTGCTGCACACGCAGCCAGAAGTTGAGCCCCGCTGCGCTGGCGTCTGCCTGCTGCGAGGTAGTGAGCGTGCCGATACCGATATACACGGTAGCCGTCACGATGATCTTGAGCTTGAACTGGCCCGGATTGTCATACGTGATGCCGGCCACCTTGAGGCAAAACTGCTCGCTGGAGTCAAAGGTATTAGATGCCTTATTGGTAGCCCAGCAGAGGCCGCATGGGAGGTTTCCGATGGAGTCGATGCGGATATTCTTGAGGCGATAGGTAGAGCCGTTCTGCGTCACAGAGTTGGGCATTTTGACCTGTACGGTCTGGGCGTAGGCCACACCACGCACAGCGCATGGTACGCTATCTGCCGGAGGCGAAAATCCGGGTACCGTCAGGGTAGTAGTAGCGGTACAGATAGACGGGCCGGAGCCAGTGCCACCGTTTCGCCCACAATACTGTGCCTGCACCGTGTAGCACGTAGCTACGAGCAGCATCACTGCCGCAAAGATCTTGCGTAAAGACTTCATAAATGGGTAAGTAATTGGTTTGTTATAAAAAGGGTTTCAAAAAATCTATCAAGGTGGCCAAATATATGGCTTTCCGCGAAGGGGCAAAAGGCGAAATTGTTAAGCTCCCATTATTAACAACGAACGACTTATATAAAATAAAAATCCCCTCAGCCGTAGCCGAAGGGATCTATATTTTGCCGCAGGCAGAAACCTGTATCTGTCTATCGTCTAACGTCTAGCGTCTGTTTACTTCATCTGCACCATCTCGCTGCTATACACCACACCGTCTACACTCACCTTGGCTATCAGCACGCCGGCAGAGAGGCCATAGTTCTTAGCGCTAAATGGAACCGAATGGCTACCAGCGCTGCGAGGGGCATCTGTCTCCAGCACAGCCACCCTCCTGCCGGTGATATCATACACCTCAGTGGTCACGTGTGCCGCATCGGTAGCCAGCGTATAGCTGATCTGCGTCTGGTCTACAAAAGGATTAGGATACACGCTCATGATGTCTGAGGCAGGCAGGCCGGTAGTGCCGGTCTTGGCCAGGTCAGGACTGAGCGTGGGGCTACTCTCCACTTTGGTCAGGTCCGTCTCACCGCCGGTGCATGGCAGGTAGTACTCGGCCATATAGCTATTGGTAGCGCCGGTCAGCTTGACACGGTCACCGTCCTTTTTGATAGAGAGTGCGCCGGACTTGAAGCACCACACCATATTCTGGTCCTTGATCTGGTTGGCTATCTCATATTCCTCAAAGTAGAGCTTGTCGCCCACCACCGTACCGCGCAACTTGATATCGGCATAGTCGCCGTTGTCCTTGATGATAGTAGAGGTGCCGGTGATGGTGCTCCCCTCCTGCCTGAGCTCAAACTCATACTGGAAGGTCTGCATGATCGTCTTCTTGTCCGCATTGTACTGGTAGCGGTGGCCCGTATAGTGGCCCGAGAGGTCGGTAGCCTTCAGCTCGGCCTCAGTGAGTGGGCTGATGACCCCGGCAAAGGCGCCGCTGGTCAGCATCAGGAAAGTGGCAATGGAAAGGGTAAGTCTCTTCATGGTTGAAATGTTTAGGTGATAGATGTATCTATAACGCTTTTTCCATACGGAAATTACGGTGAAAAATTCAGACTGTCTAATGTATAAGTGCGAAATGACAGAAAAGTAACAAACAGGCGCGGGGATTTACGGAATTACAGAATTACGGAATGACGGATTTTGAAATACACGATATAGTCCAGGCACTATGACATCTGTAATCCGGTAATTCTGTAAATCAGCAGGACACCTGCACCATCACTTTTCAGTAACCTGACGCACCAGCACATCAGCTATATCCATCCCCCGGGTGCCGCTCCGCTCCACCAGATCGCTCACACCCAGCGGCAGTATGTGGCGGTATTCCTTTGCCCGCTCGGACCATAGGTCGTAGGCACCCGCATCGGGATATAGCGTCACACTACGGCCACGCAGCGGCAGGAGTTTGGCTTCATTCAGCAGCTCCTTGCCGCCTGCGGCCATCCAGAGTATATCGGGGCGGTAGAGGCTGGCTATCACGGCGCTCTTCTCGCTCTCTACGATAGCTATCGGCGCATGCTCATCCCACGCCAGCAGTTGCTCGCCAAAGAGACATTGCTTCAACTGAAAATCCTCCAGCTCCAGCACGCTATGCACCCATGAGATATGAGAGAAAGGCTCCCGCACGCGGCGGCCTGTGGTGCGGTCGTAGAGCATGATCTTGCCGGTACGCACGCGCTGCGCCACATCTACCTGCCAGAAGACCGTAGCTCCCGCCCAGCGCGCAGACGTGCCGAGGCGGTACTGGAGTATCTTGCGGTTCACCACCGCCCTGTCGCGGCCCAGCGTGTAGAGGTACTGCACGAAGTTGTTTTCCGCATAGCGGATGTGGCTGCCGCGATAGATATCGTGTGGTATGTAGGAGATGCGCGGCTCCTGCTGCTCTACCTGTACGGCAGGCTGCACCACAGGCGCTGCTTTCACCACCGGCTGCGCCGGAAAATCCCTCTTCACCGCCGGAGGAATGGCGGCCTTATCATCACTGCGCAAAACAGGCTGCAAGGCCCGCTGATCGCGGAAATAATGCGCCGGAGGATAATGATACCTGCACGTCTCGATGCGCTCACAGCGCCCCACATGGTCCGCCAGATAGGCCCCCGTCTCCACAGATACATAGCGGGTAAACTTGCGCTTGTGCCCGCACTTCGGACAAGGGAAACGATTAGAGAGGCCTTTGTACTTTTCTAGTTTGTAGGAGTAGTTCATAGGAGATTAGTGAATAGTGATTAATGAATAGAGAATAATGGAAAGGCATGCGTCGCCTGTCGTCATGGCGAGGAGGCACGACGTGGCCATCCGGAGTGTGCCCACCGTGCTATACACGATGCTCACTGCGGCTGCGTTAAGATGTATTCAGGGCGGATTGCCACGTCGCTATCGCCCCTCGCAATGACGTGGTGAGGTTTGTTCACCGTTCACCGTTCTTTTTTCATAGTAAAACAGAACGGTGAACGATAGAACAGCAGCGGATATAGACCTAGCGCAGGTAGTGTTTCTCGATCGTTTTATATGTCGCAAAGACACCTAACAACCCTCCGAAAGCTACTCCTTTCAAAGAGTACCTTATCAAATTAATAGGCAGATCAGATGGTGAAGGAGACTGAAACAAGGCCGGGATCAGCCACCCGAGAAATAGACCAGCCACTCCAAAAAGGCAAGCGCAAAAGATAATAGTGCTTCTTGCATCTTTCTTCTCGGCAGCTATCTGACGTGACAGTTCTTCTTCCTCTTTCTGTTTCACAGCCCTATCTATCTCAGCCTGCATTTGGCGCACTTCGGCCTGGGCTGCTATCTCAGATATCCTGCTTATCGTGTGAGGCACCACAAAGTAACTACTAACATAATCGAAGTATGGGGGTTTCTCCTGATAGACGCCTTCACATTGGAGCGCATCGCCTTTCTTAAAGTTCCTAATCATCGGAGCTCGTGTATCACTCAGAGGTACCTGAAAGACTACGCTGCACGTACGACGCAATTCTACTTTAGTATATGGCTTTTGATCGTCTCTACCGGCATAGTCTACAGTTCTGGTGTCATATAGACCTACTAATATTGTGTACGCTCTACTGTCGAGTTCCACATCCAAGATCAACCCATCACAAAATATCCTTCTCCCAAATAAACCTCCATAGAAAGATTTCACCTGAGCAGAGGTCAGCATATTGCGATCAGCCCTATGCTCAAAATCATGGATTTTCTGTAGCAGTTGCTTCATGGTACTTTATATTTCTGAGTAAGGTAGACTTTTCCCGCTAAATACATGCATCGTTCACCGCGTTCACCGTTCTGTTTTACTATGAAAAAAGAACGGTGAACAGGTGAACGCTCTGTCACTCCTCCACCTGCTCCGGCGCATCCTCCTCCTCGGCGGCTTCATTGAGATTCCAGCCTAGTTTTTGAGCCTTCTCAAAGAGTTTGTGTACAGAGTTCTTACTCGCATAGCCCAGCATCTCTGCCATCTTTGCAAAGCTCATACCGGCAGCCTTTAGCTCTACAGCTTTTTCATACTTGGCTCTCCCCTCCTCGGCCTCATACCCCTTGGCCAGGCACTCATACGGCACCCGCTCATCCGTGCGGGCAAAGCAGAGCGTGTCGGCATCAAAGGTCAGGATGTGGCTCTCGTTTTTGGCCTCGTCGGGCAGGTAGTTGCCCTTTACGATGCAGAGGTGGCGAAGGTCCTTGCGCACGTGGTCTTTGCGCAGCTCTACTACCAGGCGCATCTTGGCCTCAAAGCCCTGCCCGGAGAGGAGATTGTTCTTGCTCGGTGTCAGGTTCTCGGTGCGCTTGCCTGTGTGGTGCAGGAACATGACGAGGCACTTGTGCCGCTCTGCTATGGCCTGAAAGAGCTGGAGGAAGGCGCGTATCTTCTGCGTATCCTTCAGGTCGCCGCCGTAGACATCGGAGAAGCAGTCCACGATCACAATATCTGCCGGCTGCACGGTGAGGCTATAGTCTATAGACGGCACGATATCCTCCCACTCAAAGAGGAATCGCAGCGTGCGCAGTTCGCCCGGCGTGTGGTGGCTGGTCTGTTTGAGCAGCATGGTGCGGGTGGCCTCCTCGCCGTCCTCCGTAGAGACGTAGAGGGCGCTGCGGTGCCGCGCATTCAGGCCAAAGCCGAGCCACTCCTTTTGCCCCGTAGAGATAGCGGTGCAGAGTTGGCGCAGCAGGGCGCTTTTGCCAGTGTCAGAGCTGCCAGCCAGGCAGGCGAGGCCGCTACTCTGCAGCATCGCGTCTACGAGAAATGGGATAGCCCCCGTGGCGTTTTGCCGGAGGTACTCGCCGGTGCGCTCGCCCGCTACGGGCGGCATGGCCGAGGTGTGGTAGTCTATATCTGCGAGGATCATCTCTGGCGTGAGGGCATGCGGCTGAGTGCCGCGCATAGATTCATTGGTATCCATAGCTGGAAGGTTTAGTTTGTCTTTTGTGATAAGAAAAAATGTGTATCGCTGCCGTGAGGCCGCTGTATAAGGTCAAGGTCCGTCAGTCCCGGCCGGGACGCACTGCGCAGTGCCTGGCACAGAGGGGAGCTCCGCCCCTATGCTATCGCAAACATAAGTCGTATTTCGCGCTCCGCGCAATATTTGCACGACAATAGTTATGCAGAAAATCTGAGCCAGCGCGCGGATAAAAAGATGCCTGAAAATTAGAAAGTTTGACTGCGCAAATAGGTTGCGTAGTGGTGTTTTTTCTCGTCATTGCGAGGAGTGCCGCCGCGGCACGACGTGGCAATCCGGAACTAGAGACATCGTAGCGCGTCATTAGTATGTATGGTGTACCGCCTGACTGGCACACTCCGGATTGCCACGTCGCTATCGCTCCTCGCAATGACGCGAACTTT
>CAZNDJ010000124.1:0-10259 GCA_964571705.1 uncultured Chitinophagaceae bacterium | reverse complement strand
CTTCCTGGGCAGCGGCAAGACGAGCCTGCTCAAGACGCTCTATGCGGATGTGCCGGTCAAGTCTGGCGAGGCTACGATCTGCGGCTTTGATATGACCAATATCAAGAAGCGCGATATCCCGCAGCTGCGCAGGAAGCTTGGTATCGTGTTCCAGGATTTCCAGCTGCTGAATGACCGTACCGTGGCGCAAAATCTCGAGTTTGTACTCCGCGCTACCGGCTGGGAAAACAAGGATACTATCTCTGCCCGGATAGAAGAAGTGATGACAGAGGTAGGCGTACCGGGCAAGGGCGGCAAGATGCCATACCAGCTATCTGGCGGCGAGCAGCAGCGTGTGGTCATAGCGCGTGCGCTGATGAATAACCCGCCAGTGATACTGGCCGATGAGCCTACTGCCAATCTCGACCCCGAGACCGCAGCAGATATCATGAACCTCCTGATCCGTATCAACCGCGAGCACGACACTGCCATCCTCATGGCCACGCACAACTATCAGGTGATAGAGCGCTATCCTGCCAAGATCTTCAATTGCCAGAATGGGACCATCATGGTAGAGAGAGGCATCGTGCTGAAATAAACCAGCCTGCATTTACGATCTTAAGGGACTTGAGCTATCAGCTCCAGCCTTTTTACGATGCTATGTGGCGATAGCAAGGTGCCAGGAGAGAGCACAGCATTAGCTCCTATGCGTGAGTAGTCGCCCACTACCGCTCCAAATTTTGTCACGCCTGTAGCGATGAGCTGCTGGCCATAATTTACTGATATGGCTTTGTCCACGCGTTCATTATAGTGATTGGCTATCACGGCACCGGCCTCCATATTGACATCGGTGCCGATGATGCTATCACCTACATAGTTGAAATGTGCCGCCGCACTGCGGTCCAGCATGATACTCGCCTTCACCTCGCAGCCTGGACCTATGGTCACTCTATCTCCCAGCCAGACACCGCCGCGCAGGTAGGCATGAGCAGCTATGCGGCAGTGCGTCCCGATGATGATGGGGCCTTTGATCACGGCACCGGGTTCTACGGTAGCAGTGTGATGGATGGCGACGTTGCCCTTCACCTCATAGTCGCCACTCAGGGTAGGGAGCAGCTCCTCTATCAGCTCAGGTAGCTGCGTGGTGATGTGCCATGGTGCTTTCCCTGCCGGGAAAACTGATGGCAGGCCTGCTGTAAATGCCGATAAACTAAATGGCAATGTCATGATCCTGCAATGTAGGAATACTTTACCGGCGGAGCGATTTTTTGACATCTTTGCGGCTCTGTCACACAAATTTTTCTGGTCAATATGCTACGGACTTTTGTTCTCTTTTTGCTGGTCATGAGCGCTACAGCTGTGAGCGCACAGCCGCTATATCCTGATAATATCTATGCTGATACCGCCTACGCGCCTTTCTATTATGGGGTGGCGTCAGGAGACCCGCTCCAGGATCGTGTCATCATCTGGACCAAGGTCCACGTGACAGACACAGCGCGCAAGGTGCCACCGATCAAGTGGCAGGTAGCGACAGACAGCGCATTCAAAGATATAGTGACAGGAGGGCTGGTGACACCGTCAAAAGAGCACGACTATACGGTGAAAGTAGATGTGACAGGCCTGCTGGCGGGATACGACTATTTCTATCGCTTCCAGACCATAGACAGGCATGTGTCACAGACGGGAAAGTGCAAGACGCTACCGGATGATAGCGTAAAGCATGTCAAGTTTGCCGTAGTATCCTGCGCCAGTGTATGGTCGGGGTATTTCAATGCATACCGGCGGATAGCGGAGCGGAGCGATATAGACTACCTCGTACATCTGGGCGACTATGCGTACGACTTTGCCGATGATGAGGAGCTGCGCCGTATGCCGGCAGCATTTCCCAAAGATGTCTCTACACTGGCTGAGTGGCGCGAGCGGCATACCTACTACCTGCTGGACCCTGACCTGCGCGCCGCACGGCAAAATAAAACATGGATAGCAGAATGGGATAATCATGATACGGATATCAATGACGGTGATGTGAAAGATGCGATCAAAGCCTTCTATGAGTACCTGCCTATCCGAGTGCCTGATGAGGCGCATCCTGAGCGTATCTACCGGCAGTTCCGCTTTGGCCCGCTGGCAGATCTGGATATGATAGACATGCACCTCTTCCGCGGCAAGGAACAATATGCGCCCGGCAAAGGAAGCGTCCTGGGCCTGCAGCAGGATGCCTGGCTGAAAGATAAACTAGCTACTTCACAGGCACGCTGGCAGCTGATAGGCAATCAGGAGATGATGGGCAGCTGGCTAAGCGAAGGCCTGCCAAAGGCCTTTCACGCGCCGGGCAATGGACACGTATTTGATCCGGGCAATTGGGACGGCTATCCGGAGGATCGTATGCGGCTATACAATTTCATAGATAGCCATCATATCAAAAACGTAGTCGTATTGACGGGCGATGCACACATGACCTTTGTGATAGACCTGGCCGAGGAACCAAAGAATAAAGCCAGCTATGACCGCCATACCGGAGCGGGTGCAGTGGGAGTGGAGTTTCTCGGGCCGAGCATCACACGCGGTAATATGAGTGACCGCAAAGTAGTACCCAAAGGAAGCATACCACTAGTGCAGAGCATCAGCAAAAGCATCAACCCTCACCATCGGTGGGTCAACTTTGCAAAGCACGGCTACTTTACGCTGGATGTCACTTATGATAAATGTATCGCAGAGGTATGGTACTCTCCGATCAAAGTCCGCTCGGATAAGGAGAAATTCGGCAAAGGATTCACCGTACTCAATGGTGAAAATCACTGGGAGCGAAAGAAAAACTCGACCATAAAGAAGTCTACTTATCCCGGAGGAGGCAAGTAGTATAACCTCTGCGTCTCCGCGCCTCTGCGGTTAGATTATATCGGCTTACTTCGCTATCACCAGCTTCATGGTCCTGCTCATGCCAGACTGCACTACACGCACATAGTAGCATCCTGAGGCTACATGGCTCAGATCATACTGACGGCGCTGGTCTGTGATATTATCATCAGTGAGCACTGTACGACCCATAGCGTCCGTGATAGCCACGCTACGGCTGCTATCATCTGTCCAGGTGATAGTGAAGGCGCCCGCAGATGGATTAGGATAGACCTCCATACCTGAGATGGCAGCAATATCTGCTACACCAGATACTACTATGGCTACAGCAGCAGATGTGCTGCGGCAGCCATTGCTATCTATCGTAGCCGCCTGGTAGAATCCGCTCTCAGTGGCCGGCGTGACCGGACCTGTAGCACCGGATATAATAGTGCCATCATAGTACCACTGGTAAAACTGCGCAGTGCCGGCAGTGACCAGCGTATCGCCGTGCTGAGTGATAGTAGCCTGCTGCGTAGCAGATGTAGCTACAGAGACTTGAGCACCTGCAGAGCATCCGCTCGCATCCGTCACGGTGACACCATAGAAGCCCGGCGTAGACACCGGCAGTGTACTACCGGTAGCGCCTGTAGACCAGAGGTAGCTGCTGCCGGCCGGCTGCGCCGCGAGCGTAGTCGTGTCGCCGCTGCACAGTATGTGGCTGCCGCTGATAGATACAGATGGATTGGCCAGTACGGTCATGGTGATAGCTGCACTGGTATCGCGGCGTGGAGTGGCGCAGGTGGCATTACTATTGAGCACGCACCAGATCACCTCACCATCGTGCAGCAGGGTGCCGATATAGGTAGCGGTATTGCTCACATTTACACCGTTGCGCTTCCACTGGTACTGAGGGTTGCTACCGCCATTCACAGATTGCGCGTAGAAGGTCACGTCGGTATTCATACAGATCGTGTCACCGGCATCTGAGCTGATGGTCACATCTGGCTGTACCGGTGTGAGGATCACCATGGTGTCATTGGCAGATATGGCGCTACAGCCGGCGGCGTTGGTCACCGTTACATTATATGGTCCCGCTACATGGCCGTAGATGATGCGGCTCGTATCTCCGGTGCTCCAGAGGTAGGTATTGCCGGTAGGCGCTGTGAGGCGTACGCTATCTCCCGGGCAGCGGCGCAGAGAGCCGGTCACCGTGATAGTGGCAGATGGGAGGGCAGCCAGAGTCTGCATAGCAGTAGTATCTGCACAGGTGCTGGTAGCTACTACAGCGTGGTACTGGCCGGCCGCAGTGGGTACATAGATACTATCTGTACCAGTGCTCACTACGGTGCTATCTCTATACCAGGTGATCTGCGTCAGAGAGTCTATGCCGGTCAGCGCCAGGGTATCGCCGGCGCAGCCGTTACCTGTATGGGTGATAGCCAGGTTAGGATTGCACTGAGCTGAGGCAGTACTGACGAATGTCACCCCGAGCAGGAGCGAAGCCAGTATATGCATGGTGAAAGTCAGCAGCCGGGCGGGAGTGAGGGGCAGATTCATTTATTACTTTACAGTTATGGGAGGTTAAAATTCTATGGTGTGCTAAAATAGAATTTTTTGCAAGGCGCAGAGGCTGTATCTTCATGTTTATTGTTAAATGCTTTCTACGCAACCTTTTTTGACCTAAATCAAGTTTATGAAAAAGATAATGATACTCCTGTCTGCAGTGCTGCTGCATGGAGTGGTGATGGCGCAAGGTACCTACCTGGAGTTTAAGATGACCTCATCTGATGGTATAGGTGGCACGATGAAAACCTACACGCAGGATGGCAATGTACGCACAGAGATGAATATGCTGATGGCAGCCATGCCCGGAGGTGGGATCAAGCGTACGGTGCTCATCCTGAAAAATGAACCCAGGACATCCTATGTGCTCAATGATGCCAGCAAGACCTATACCGTGAATACTATGGGAGACCACGAGCCATCTATGGCTGACCAGACGGACTATGAGATCACCGTGATAGGCAAAGAAAAAGTGAATGGCTATGATGCCACGCATGTGAGGGTAAAGGCAAAGGGCTCTCAGATGGAGGAGGACCTGTGGACCAGCTCAGGCGTACTGTACTATGACAAATATAAGGCATCACTGACCAAATACACCTCTGCCGGCATGTACAAGGCGCTGGCAGCCAAGGGAGCCGACGGCTTCCCGGTGCGCATTATGGCTGGCGAACATGGGCATAAGGTACAGATGGATCTGGTCAGGGCAGAGATGAAAAGCAATCCTGCCTCGCTTTTCAGCCTGGATGGCTACACCAGATCGGAGGGAGGCTATGCAGGTGCCATGAGCAGAGGTACGCAGAGCACGATCAATGCTATCCAGACCATGACGCCCGAGCAGCGCCAGCGCTGGATAGATAGCCTGCGCCGCGCGCATGGCCACTAGGCACGAAAAAAGGTCCCCGCTTTCGCTAAGAGACCTTTTAAATACAAAACCTCAAACCCTGTCTTTGGCATTGCTGCCATATCTTATAGCGGCTGTAGCCGCTTTTTTTATCTCTGTGCGTAGATAGGCTGGCTATACTCACGGGAGTTGATGCCCGTACTCACACCATTCTTTTCTGCTACACGTGCTGGCGTATTGTTCTTTATCACATAGTTAAAGAACTCTACCTTCTGCTCCAGACGCTCATGCTCTGTCACGAGCGTGCCAAATGTCTTGGTAGCATAGCGTGATACTGACTCCTCTGTCACCGGTACGTCCAGTGCCAGCAGGAAGCTCAGGTCCACTTTCATCACATCGCAAAATCGCAGTAGTGTATCTACTCTGGGGCTGCCATTGCCCTGCTCCAGAAAGCTATATGCCTGCTGAGTGATCTTCATTGACTCGGCTACTGCAGCTTGCTTCCAGCCCCTTACTTCCCTTACTTTCCTCATGCGTGATGCGATAGACATAGAATATAATTTTGCTTGTTATTGTTATTTGGATAGTACTATTGCGAATGGTATGCCTTTTTTGGCACGGACGTGTTGGGTTTCTGTTTAAATTATTGTTTTTCAGTTAATTATGTTGTTTTTAGGGCTCAAGGTATGCCTTGTGCCATATAAGGAAATCATGCCATTTTGGAAGTGTCCTTTTCCATTATGTAAATTTTAGCAGGTACGATTTTTGACTGCTCATAGGGGTAAAAAATATTCCCCAACTTATAGATCCCATTGTATCTGATGAAAAAATATTACTACTCCATCGGCCTGCTTAGTTTATCTGCTATCATTACTATTACATTTGCCGCCTGTCAGAATCGCCCCAGCGGTGACCAGCAGGGTATGGAGCAGGTAGATACCTCTGCCACACTGCCCATAGATCATGTGACACCTACACCGGATACTAGCCGTGCTGCCGGATCTCCTGACACCGCCAAAACAATCAATATGAAAGATACCGCCACCAAAAAGCCTCTAGTACTGGTCATAGATAATCTGGAGTCGCCCAGCGCGCCGGTAGAGATATCTGTCTATTCTCCGCGGGATAAATTCCCCACGGCTGATGGCCAGATGAAGAAGTACCGCTTCACACCCTCGGGGCGGCAGCTGACCGTGGAGCTCAAGGACCTGGACTACGGCCAGTATGCCGTAGCTACCTATCAGGACCTGGATGCAGACGGCCAGATAGGTAAGAATATAGTAGGTATCCCTACAGATCCGTATGGTTTCTCCAATAACTATAAGCCAAGGATCAAAGCACCGGGCTTCAAGGATTGCGAATTTGCCTATAATGATCAGTCTGCACCGGTCAGTATCACGATGATCAGGAAGCAATAGGGCATAATATACCGGTGAATGCCCATACGAGCTGCGCTGGGATTGTGTAGCTTCGGCCTGTCAAAAAATGCACATGAGAAATCTGCTCTTAATCATCATGGCTGGCTTGTATCTCCAGCCTGTGGCTGCACAGACCAAGGCGGCTACGCCTGCTGCACCGGCCGCCAAATCAAATATAATAGTAAAGGAAGTAGACTATGCCGATGGCAAGATGCCCTGCAAGGGTTTCATAGCCTACGACCCTGCTGTGAAAACTGCCCGTCCGGCCATACTCATCCTGCCGGAGTGGTGGGGCGTGACTGAGTACCCTTGCAGACGTGCTGAGATGCTGGCACAGCTGGGCTACGTAGCTATGGTAGTAGACCTCTATGGCCGCGGCAAGGTGGTCAGTACGCCCGGCGATGCCACAGAGGCTTCGGGAAACTTCTACAAAGATCCCTCCGTGGCTAAATCCCGCGTAGAGGCAGCCCTCGCCAAGTTGAAGACATTTCCCGGTGTGGATGCTAAAAATGTAGGCGTGGTCGGCTATTGCTTTGGCGGCGCTATGGCGCTGAACCTGGCGCGCATGGGGGAAGACTTTAAAGGTGTGGTGAGTTTTCACGGCGGGCTGACCGGCGTGGAGGCTACCAAGGGCAAGGTAAAGGCCCGCATCCTGGTATGCCACGGTGGTAGCGACCAGTTTGTATCCACAGCAGATGTCAAGGCCTTCCGCAGGAATATGGATACCACAGGCGCACATTATATCTTCAAGACTTACGAAGGCGCCCAGCATGCATTCACTAATCCATCGGCTACAGAGACCGGCAAGAAATTTAACCTGCCGATATCCTACAATGAGAAAGCGGATAAAGAGTCATGGGCAGAGATGAAGAAATTCTTTGCAGATGTATTCTCAGGCCGTGATGCCAAGGTTGCCAAAGCACCCAAAGTAAAATCAGCAAAAGCTGCTGGCAAATAAAACTGGAAAGTAACTATCATGTAAAAGGCCATCCGGATATGGGATGGCCTTTTATGTAATATAAAACTGTGCTCGCTTTTAGTTCAGGTACAAGACATAGCCGTTTAGTACTGATGCAAAGGAAACCCATGCGATATATGGCAGGAAGCAATAGGCTGCAGGCCTGCTCAGCGGCCACGCAGCTATACAGAAGGAGATCATAGAGGCCAGTAGCAGTAGTATCTCCACCAGTGATACTCCCAGCATGTGAAACTGAAAGAAAAGGAAACTCCAGATAGTATTTAGTACCAGCTGTACTGCAAAGAGCCCAAGGGCCTTGCTACGCTGCGAAGAGAAGGGAACCTTTATGATCAGGAAAAGGGATACCGCCATCAGCGTATATAGCAGTGTCCATACTGGTCCGAAGAGCCAGTTTGGCGGCTGGAAGGATGGTTTATTCAGCGCAGCATACCATGTCGGGATATTGGGGATAGTAGCTATGGTGCCCAGTGCGCCTGCGGCCTGACACAGTACGAGGCACCCGATAAAGATGCCCGCATTTTTAAACCAGTATTTAGAATCGTGTGTGGAAGGATATGACGATGCGGTACTCATAGTAGTAGTTTGTCTATTCCTATCAACTAATATGCCGTGCCTTTTGTTCGCTACCGGGTAGACTGCTTGCGTATCTTGCGCGCATATTTGCCCCAGAGTACTGCGCCGGGTATGGTCAGGCCTATACTGGCGGGTATCATCAGCACACCTATCACACCTGCCACCGTAGTGTATGTCTGGGATTGTCCATAGCTGGTATAGTAGGTGCGCTTGGGGGCGGTAGCATATAGGATAGCGCCGGTGGTCAGCATGCCGATACCTGCTACAGTCAGTCCTATGCCTGTATTCCTTTTTCGTACAAATTTATCGGGGATACTCAGGTGTGTACTGCGCCCGTTGAAGCCTGTGATGGCGTCTTCCTTGTCACTGCGGATCACAGACCGCGGCTGGCTCTGGGAGCGGTAGGGGACTGTATCCTGTGCATACAGGGAGCTGCATGCAGTGACACTTACAAAGATCAATAGGAGGAAAGCTCTCATAATTGGTATAGCTACAAATATACCAAATCAGGAAGCTATTCTGCGAGCGTATTTTGTTTGGGCAGGCTGAAGTAGAATACTGCTCCCTCGCCCACCTGGCCGTTTGCCCACACCTTGCCACCATGCTTGGATATGATACGGTTCACGATGGCCAGGCCCACGCCGGTACCTTCAAATTCACTCCTGTTGTGCAGGCGTACAAATACGCCAAAGAGCTTCGCCGCAAACTTCATATCAAAGCCGGCGCCGTTATCTTTTACATAGTACACTATCGTGCTGTCGGTCTCGTAGCAGCCTACTTCTATCTGTGGGTCATCCTTTTTGCGCGAGTACTTGACCGCATTGGAGAGCAGGTTGGCCCATACATGTTTGATCAGGGAGGAGTCGCATACTACGGGGCGCAGCGTGTGTATATGTACGTGCTCGGTGATGGTCGGGTCCTCTGCGCGCATCTGGTTGAGCGTGAGCCGCGCTACAAAGTCCATATCTACCTCCATCAGGTTCACAGCCTCTTTGTCCAGGCGGGAGAGGTTCAGCAGGTCATCTATGAGCGCACTCATATACCTCGTACTCTCCAGTATAGCGTCTATAAATTCTTTTGAGTCCTTGTCATGCTCCTTGGCTGTGGACAGCAGGCGGGTATAGCCATTGATGATGCGCAGGGGCGCACGCAGGTCGTGGGATACGGAGTAGGAAAAAGCTTCCAGTTCCTTATTGCTGCGCTCCAGCTGGGCTGTGCGCTCCCTTATCTTTTGCTCCAGGGATTCATTGAGCTTTTGCAGTTCGGTCTCTACAGCTTTTTTGTCACGGTCGTCACGGCCCACACAGTAGATCAGCTGGTCCTCCTCGCTCCAGCGCCCAGACCAGGCCATATTTACGATGCTGCCGTCTTTGGCTATGTAGCGGTTTTCAAAGTTGCGGCAGTCTGCACCCTCTATAGCCGCCAGGCGGATAGCGGCGGACCCCTGTGCGTCCTCCGGTACCAGAAACTCGGCCGCACGCCGGCCTTCCATTTCCTCCGGTCTGTAGCCCAGCAGCTGCTCACAGGCAGGGCTCACACTGACGAACCGGCCATCGCTGTCTATCGTGCAGAGCATATCCATAGATAGGGCAAAGAAGCGCTGCTCTAAAGTACTCCGGTGCTCTGACCCACTCTCTGCCACTCGGGCGGGGTCTGGTCCTATCCATCTGAGGCGCACGCGCTGGTCTGTAGAGGGGTATCCGCTGATATGCAGTTGGCCGGGCTCTTCATGGCTCGCAGCCGTTCTGTCCGGCGCTATCTTTAATGTAGAATTCTTCATGACTATCAAGGGTGTGGTTTCTTCAATTACTATCTATCAGGCTGCAGGGCTCAGGTTGCTGAGGGCTGACAGGCGCTCAGGATTTGAGGCCAGCAGCTGGTCCAGAAACTGTGCGCCCTGCTCCAGCTTCTGATGCTCGGATATAAACTCAGAGTATGGTCGTGTGCCATATTTACGTAGCGTCTCCTCTGTGATAGGCACATCCATAGACAGCAGATAGTGCAGCTGCACATTCATTACTTCGCAAAATCTCATCAGCGTATCTATGCGTGGGCTGCCATTGCCCTG
>CAZNDJ010000123.1:0-10279 GCA_964571705.1 uncultured Chitinophagaceae bacterium | reverse complement strand
TCTGGCTTGGCATGGCTAGTATGACAATGTTCTTTGCAGCACTGACGAGTGCGCTGATCCTGAAGAAGGGTGACTTCAAAAGCTGGGAAAATTTCCGGCTACCTTCCATCTTCATGGCCAGCACAGCGGTCATCATCGGGGTGAGCATAGCCATGCACGCAGCGCTGATCAGCTACAAGAAGGCCAAATTTGCTGCCTTCCGTTGGCTTTTCGCACTGGGTTTTGTACTGGCCTTCGCCTTCCTGCTGATGCAGTGGCTGGGTTTCCGCGCACTGGCGGATATGGGCTTTCCGCTCACGGGTAATATAGCAGGGCAGTTTGTCTACCTGATGGCTATCGTGCACGGAGCACACATAGCCATCGCGCTCCTGGTCACAGCCATCGTGCTGGTAGTGGCCATCCGCGCCCGCCGCGATCCGCTCTATGAGCTCAAAGATGTGATCAACCCAAAGCGCAAGCTGCACATGGAGTTGCTCGTCACATTCTGGCATTACATAGACATCGTCTGGATATACCTCTACCTGTTTTTGTATTTCAATTACAGGTAAGGCATAAGTAACCGAAAACGAATTGAGAACTGAGTATTTAAAAGAAAAATAAAAAGCAACAATGGCATCTGCTACAGTAGAACACGGTCACGAAGTAGTATCCGAGCGCGAGCTCTGGAAAGGCGGGAGGTCCCCGTTTGGCATCAGCTACGGCAAGGTAATGATGTGGTATTTCCTCATCTCCGATACCTTCACCTTCGCATCCTTCCTGATCACCTACGCATCCCTGCGTTTCACACAGAGCACCTCATGGCCTAGCCCGGCTGAGGTATTCAGCTCTATACCTCTCAGCATGTTTGAGGGAGTCAAGGCGCCGCTCATCTTCGTGAGCTTCATGACCTTCCTCCTCATCGTGAGCTCGTACACCATGGTACGTGCCGTGCAGGAGGGCTACCGTATGGACCGCTGGGGTGTGATCAAGTTCCTCATCCCTACTATCATCTGCGGTGTGATGTTCCTCGGCTGCCAATACCTCGAGTGGACCCACCTCATAGAGGAAGGCATGACTGCCACTCACGCAGCAGCAGTGACCAAGGTTGTGAACTTCGGACAGCTCTTCTTTATCATCACAGGCTTCCACGGTCTCCACGTACTGGGCGGTGTACTGCTCAATACCTGGCTGCTCGTAGCTACCTGGAATGGTACCTTTGAAAAACGTGGCCACTATGAAATGGTAGAAAAGCTCGGTCTCTACTGGCACTTTGTAGATCTGGTATGGGTTTATGTATTCCTTTGCTTCTACCTGCTCTAAGATATCAAGATAAAACTGTATTAATCTCAATACTCAACGCACTACTCAATACTAAAAGAATATGGAACAACACAACGATATACCAGAAGGCCACCTGCACCTCTCAGACGCTGAGTACTCTCACGGCAAGGGTGAGGTACTGAAGACGATCATCATCCTGTCTGTGGTGACAGTGGTGGAGGTAGGTGTAGCCATCACCTACGATCACTTCAACCCGACCGGAGGCAACTTCAAATGGGCTATCAATCTCTTCATGGCTGTCATGTCAGTAGTCAAGGTGGTGTACATCATGGGCACCTTTATGCACCTCAAGAATGAAACAAAAGGTTTCTTCCTGACTTGCATCTTGCCGTTCTGCTTCCTTATCTGGGCTATCATCGCCTTCGCCTATGAGGGTGGCTCATGGCAGCACATGCGCTCCCTGCTCAACGTATTCTAAGAAATATCGATCCAAACCAAATCGACGATCCCCGCCTCCCGAGGCGGGGATCTTTATTTTATATAACTATCTAATAACCATGCATTGATTCGGTTCAAAAACAAGTCTTTGACCAGTTGATCTTCAGTTTGGCCGTAGGTTCAAAAACAATCCGCTATACACTGCCCATATATCTATAAGTTAAAGTTCCGGTACAAAAACAATGTTAGGGGAGCAGGCAGTTTAGGCTGGCGTCGGTTCAAAATCAATCTTTTCCCGTAATGATCTAGCCTTTGATGTATTGTCAAAAAAAGCCACTCCGTGTGGAGTGGCATGAAGTACTTATCCTAGATATGAGACAAACTAATCTACCTGCACCCTATAGCTCTTCGGATACCTGACAGTGTAGGAGATACGTTCTTTCTGCTCCTTGCCTGATGGCACACTCAGTTTCCATGTCACCTTGCCGGATTCATAGTCTCGTGTACCACCATTGTGGTAGGCATCCTCTATAGAGATGTCGTTGTCCATGGTCACAGGTACCTGATCTTCGATAGTGATGTTGACAGGAAATTTCTTATTGTTCCTCACCGATATCTCAAAGGATGCCGTCACAGTTTTTTTATCAGACAGCACTACGCGCTTATTATAGTCCTTCACTTGCTTGCGTTCTACAGAGATACCTTTGTCTGCACCGAGAGACAGGTTTAGCGTGTCATCTGTATTGGCCAGGCTGAAGGCTGTCTTGCCGGTATAGGTACCTTCGTAGTAGAGGTTTACCTCGCCGTCCATCAGATTATAGTCCAGCCAGTTTGGTATATGTGCCATGAGAAATGCTTTCTGCTCCCGTTTAGGTACGCTGAAGTATTCAAAGGTGGTGGCTATATCTTGTTCTTTCATTTCTACTGCACGGATTTGACCATCATTTACTACTGTATATGGCGTAGTCAGTTCAAAGCGGACATTGGTCGTATTTTGCATCTGGGCGCTGTATCTGATGTTGCTTATCGGACTAGTACTCTTGATATCACTGGATGTTATTCTGTGGCCATTGACCAGATATTGTACTTCATCCGGGCGGCTGCCATTGATCACCAGGCTGCCATTACCTGCGTCTGACTGCGTCACCCCGGCAGCGCTGGAGGCGATATTGGCCACAGATAGTAGTAGGTTGTGAAGGTACAGTGGGGTTAGGGTAGGAGCTATGCCTGATTCATTGGGATTGCCACTGGAGAATGCGATATGCACATCCTTCCACTGTTCCCCTGTATTCTGCCATACATTTGCTTTGTACTTCAGGTTCAGCGGCCGGTTGATGTCTTCTATGTAGAGATCGTACGATGGTTTCCATCCGGCATTGCGCACCACATAGCTGAGTGTGAAATCCCCAATGGTCTCCGTCAGTGACTGGATGGTCACTACTACATCCATGGTCGATGTCGCACTATTGGCATGCAGCGCCGCTATCTGCTGATCTATGCGCGTGATGCTATCCTGAGATTTCTGTACACGCTCGCTATAGTCTATTTCATTGTACTTGAGGTCTCGCAGCCGGGCATGATGCAGGTCCAGCAGCGCTGCCAGGTCAGTAGCCTTGAGTCCGGTATTGTCGCCACCGGCTCTGTAGTTTGCCTCCAGTATTTTCTCCTGCTCGGTATAGATACTGAGGGTAGCTCTGTCTCGGGTCATTTGCTTTTCAAAGACGAGCCTGTTCCTTTCCAGTGCTTCCACATCTTTGCGGCGCTCCTGGTCATGCATTTTATTGGCTACCGGCGATACGGACAGGATGGTAAAACCACCCCGGGCCTCGACCCGCAGGCTGGATGCATCTATATGGGGAGAGATGCCTGAGAAGGTCAGCTCGCTGCGCCCCGCAGAGACTGGTGCCTGTACTACGCGGGATACCTGAGCTCCCTGCGGGAAGACCGTCACGCGGGTCACTCTCGATTCTATGGTTTGCTGAATAGTCTGGGCTGACACTGCGGCAGATAGCAGTAGCGATACGAGTAGGGTAAATAGTTTCATACGCATAGATTTAGTGTGAATGAATAAAGTGTAATAGGAACACTTCTAAATTGACGATAATACTCTCCGCCACTGTCACTGCATTGTTATCTTTCAAAAAATGAACAAACCATGACACAGTATGGGATAGCAAAAAGCCGCACCCTACATGTGTCTGGTGCGGCTTTGCGGAAGGATCAGGATGATATCAGTCTATCTGTATCCTGTAGCTCTTAGGGTATTTGGCAGTATAGGAGATGCGCTCCTTCTGTTCTTTGCCGGACGGGATGTTCAGCTTCCATGTTACTTTGCCCGTCTCAGTATCGCGTGTAGCGCCATCATGGGTGATATCGTCTATGGATATATCCTTGTCAGTAGTGACGGGTACCTGATCTTCTATCGTGATACTGATCGGAAACTTCTTATTGTTTCTCACAGATATCTCAAATGAAGCGGCTGCGGTCTTCTTGTCTGACAAGATCACGCGCTTGTTATAATCCTTTACTTGTTTGCGCTCTACAGTGATGCCTTTGTCTACGCCGAGGGAGAGATTGAGCGTATCATCAGTATTGGCCAGGCTAAAGGCTGTCTTGCCTGTGTATGTACCCTCATAATAGAGGTTCACCTCGCCATCCATCAGGTTATAGTCCAGCCAGTTTGGTATATGGGCCATCAGGTAGGCTTTCTTCTCTCTCTTAGGTACACAGAAGTACTCAAATGTGACAGGGATGTTCTGCTCCTTCATCTCCACAGCACGTATCTGGCCGTCATTCACCACCGTGTATGGAGCTCCCAGCTCAAAGCTGATGCTGGTCGCATTCTGAGTCTGCGGTGTGTAGGCTACATTGCTCTGCTCCTTATAGAGATATTGTGGTGCCATGGCCGGAGCCTTTTCTTCTTCATCTTTGTCATATAGCTTGCGGTACCTGCCGCCAGAGACGACTACGTTCAGATCCATTGCTATGAGATTGCGGAGCCACAGTGGCACTAGTACCGGCGCTACACCAGACTCATTGGGATTGCCATTAGAAAAAGCTATGCGCACATCTTTCCACTGCTCACCAGTATTCTGCCAGACGTTAGCCTTGTACTTCAGCGTAAGTGGCTTGTTGATGTCATCCACATAGAGGTCATAGGATGGATTCCAGCCGGCGTTGCTCACTACATAGCTGAGCGTAAAGTCCCCTGTAGCGCCTGCCTGTGATTGAATGGTCACTACCACATCCATGGTAGAGGTTTCAGTATTGGCATTCAGCGCAGCGATCTGCTCATTGATACGGGAGATACTATCCTGCTCCTTTTGTATACGCTCATTGTAGTCTATCTCATTAAACTTCAGGTCGCGAAGGCGGGTGCGGTGCAGGTCCAGCACTGCGGCCAGGTCAGCTGCTTTGAGTCCGGTATTTTTACCACCTACCTTATAGTTAGCCTGGAGCATTTTCTCCTCCTCAGTGTAGATGCTCAGGGTAGCCCGGTCGCGTGTCTGCTGTTTCTCCCACATCTTGCGGGCGGTCTCCAGCGCCTCTATGTCTTTCCGCTTCTCCTGGTCGTGCATCTTATTGGCTACGGGCGAGACTGACAGGATGGTAAAACCACCACTGGCCTCTACCCGCAGGCTACTCTGATCCATGTACGGCGATATACCGGTGAAAGTAAGCTCGCTGCGACCAGCAGAGATGCTGGTCTGCGTGACACGCGTCACCTGCGCCCCCTGCGGGAATACCGTGACGCGGCTGACTTTGGATTCAATGTTTTTCTGGATGGTTTGTGCTGTGGCTGCAGCTGTGACGAGGAGCGCCACTAGTAGAACTGGTACTTTCATGCTTGTGTGTTTAGTGTGATCAATGCCTATCACCTTAGTGATATATGACAAAGACTATGGAGACACTAAAGTTCCATAAATACAGCAATACACTATCGCTCTATTGTGATTTTTTTAGAAATGGAAGGAGAGGAGGCTTTTTCGGTTTGTCAGGCAGGGAATACATGAGCCTCATGTATTAGTGCCTTACTTCACACGGATAGTCAAAGAGGCAGCGGGCCTTGATGTATTCAGCTACAAAGTCTGGTACGTATTTCTCCCAGCCTTCTTCGCCACTCTTGATCATTTGTATCACATTGTTGGAGAATATCTGTAGCAGCGCTGGATCATAGCCCTTGACATCTATCAGGAAGTTGCACGCCTTCATATAGGCAAAGAGGTGCTGAAGAGAGTCAGAGATGGGATAGTTTTCCAGCGTGATCAGGGGTGCATCTGCTGTAGGCTGGTATGGATAGACCAGCATCTTCGTATTGCGCTGGAATATCTCGCCAAAGTAATGCAGTATCTCACTCTGCGGGTCAGCATAGTGGTCCTCATTGAGCAGCTCCATCAGGTTCATCACTCCTATCACGATGCCTATATTCTTTGGCCTGCAGCGACGCAGGTAGGCCAGGAGAGTATCATGCTTCTGACAGTTAGATATCATCACCGTATGCCCCAGACTGCAGAGTACGTCTGTACGATCCAGAAAATCCTTGTCATCAAATCCGGCATTTGCTTCCAGGTTATTAATAGTAAGCTCACTGATAGCCAATAGCTGATCTTCCTGGCAGTCAGGAAACTGTTCCTTGAATGTCTGTATCCCTGCATTGAACATATCCTCGCTCACCTTGGTCACCGGGCGGAAGCGTCCGCGGAGACAGAGGATATTGCGCTTATACAGGATATCTTTTGGCTGATACACTTCCTTGTCCGGACCGAAGATGGTACCGCTGGTAAACCCCTTTTTGACTAGCATCAGGGCCAGCAAACGGTTGTCTACAGCCGCGAAATCAGCACCTGTCAGGCGCAGCATATCTATCTCTGCCTGGTCGGTGGTCAGATTGTCCATCAGTGATCCTACGAAGGCATCCATATCCTGCGCGTACCAGTAGCAGGCATAGATCAGATTTACCCCCAGGCCCCCTATGGTACGCTGCTGCAGCAGCGCGTCATTCTCTTTGAGGCGCACGTGCATGATCACTTCATTTACCGGCCCTTGCGGCACCAGCTGAAAACGAAGACCCAGCCAGCAGTGAGGATCATTGTTGCGATGATAGTTGATAGTCGTGCAGGTATCAGCAAAGGCAAAGAAACGGCGATGGAGGTATTTATCATCTGTGAGCCGGTTTTCTACCAGCTCATACTCATGAGCCAGCATCTTCTTGACCCGGCTTTCACTCACATATCGGCCAGAGCCTTCTTCACCATAGATGGAATCCGAGAAGGTCATGTCATAGGCAGACATGGTCTTGGCGATGGTGCCCGAGGCGCCACCTACCTGAAAGAAAGTCCGGGCTACCTCCTGACCTGCCCCGATCTCGGCAAAAGTGCCATATATCGAGTTTTCCAGATTGATCTTAAAAGCCTTTCTCTTGATCGAAACTACTTCCCGTTCCATTATTCCTCCCTGTGGTTTACTTGTGGTATAACAAATATAATAACGTAAAGCGGGAGTTTAGGTTCCGATAACGTTAATTAAGATGGGTACGACAGGAGATCATAATCCTTGTCAGGCATATCAGAATTGATATATAGCGCTGCAGTCTGCGCTTTGTATATTACCAGTACTCACTTGTAAGATAAGGGCTCACTATCGCAACAATAGTCGCCTCTATGTGGTAAACATGTGAAATATCTCACGTATGGATCCCCTCATTGATATCCTCATAGTCGAAGACAATCCACATGATGTGGTTTTCATCAAGCAGGCTATCAACGAGGTTGGCCTTCCGCTACATATACATCACATCCAGAATGGTGCAGATGCTATAGATTTCCTCAACGAACTGACAGCCCAAAACCTGATGCCGCCACGGCTGATCCTTTCAGATATCCGGATGCCTAAAATGGATGGATACGAGTTTATGCAGTATATCAAGAGTAATGACAAACTGCGCGAGGTCCCCCTGGTGGTCGTATCTACCTCAGAGCAGGATGCAGATATAGAGCGCAGTTACCGCCTGGGTGCCAATAGCTACCTGATCAAGCCGATGGATGTAAGTATATTCATAGATACGCTGGTACGCGTCTTCCGCTACTGGCTCAGTGTCAATCAGCCACCTCATGACGAGCACAGTATGGAGACCTTTATGCGCTTCAGTACGGCTGCCTGATACTTATTCTCCATCATAGGCAGCTTGTATTTGGGCTATATCCAGTTTGACCATACTCCAGAGCGCCTGCATGGCGCGCTGAGACTTTGCCGGGTCGCCAGTCATCCACTTGTCAAACATAGATGGTACTATCTGCCAGCTCACTCCGTATTTGTCTTTCAGCCAGCCACACTGCACAGGCTGCCCGCCATCTGAGGTCAGTGCATCCCATACATGGTCTATCTCTGCCTGCGTATCGCAGGGTACTACCAGAGAGAGGGCGCCGGTATAGTTTTCCCACGGGGTGGCATTGAGCAGCATAAACTGCTGGCCATTGAGCTCCATATGTACTGTCATCACAGACCCTTTGGGCAGCGGCGCACCCTCACCGTAGTACGTTGTTTTGGTGATCCTGGAGTTAGGGAATGCTTTGGTGTAGTACTCGGCTGCCTCGGCTGCGGTGCCTACCTGCCAGAGACATGGATAGATGCTTTTCATGATCGGTTGTTTTAGTAGTTAACGTGATAGTGCAAAGGTGCCACTATCATGCCATATCTCTGCGGTATAGATGCGACAAAGGGGAGGGTGAAACTTCACTCCGGTGGCTCAGAGTTCCGATTTTGACCTTCTTTTTGACTTTGGGGCGTTAGGGCACTACAGTATGTTTGCTTTCGCAAAGAACAATAAACGAGACCATCACCCATAAAGGACTTTGTTTTTTAGTAAATGTAACGAAAGGCCCAAACCCTAAAACCAGCCAATCGAAAGCGGCGCTCTTGTAGCGTCGCTTTTACTTTTTGATAGTACCTAACATATTTTCACTTTTCAGGTATAGATTTGGCATAGTATTGCGACTATCTGGTCAAATCATCCATCATGTATAAACTATCCGCTCTCACCAGCCTGCTGATCCTGTATACCGCTACTGTACATGCTCAGTATGGCTGCAAGACCTTGATCAGAGGTGATACGATCTACCAGCGGTGCTACTATACTACCGGCCAGCTTGTCACAGAGATCAGCTATCTGCGGAGCAATGAGCGATGGAAGCATGTGAAGATATATAACAAGGACCATGACGTCAGCTACCAGAATAGCTATGGCCAGCGCTACGGCTCCAGTCATGTAGATCTGCGCTACCAGACGGGTGGTGGTGTAGTCAGCGCGCACTATACCATGCAGCCAGATGGCGGCATACAGTACACTGACGTCACTACTTATTTCAAACCGGATGGCACTGTGGATCATGAAGAAGACTACAGCCGTGGCAATGATGGCGAGCTGCACACCTGGCTGAAGCACATGCCTGAGGAGCCACAGCCTGTAGTGCCGGCACCTAAGCCCGCACTTACGCCACCTGCAGCAGCTGTTTGCCAGCCAGTACCTGATCAGAAAGAACTCTATGTGGTCAACTATACCAGTGAACCACTGCTATTGACCTGCCGCTATACTGATATACAGGCCGCTGCGATGAGGCTGGATATAGACCCAGCCGATACAGCCAAAGTGGGAGTATACTCAGCCTTCCACACCAGCTCGGACCCGCTACAGCACTACTCCATACTAGTAGCCAGTAAACCCCGGAGCGGTTACCAGTATCTCGTGCAAGGCATACCTAGCGGCGCTAGTCCACAGCAATACGTGATGGTGATATGTAGAAAGGTGAAGACTAAAAAGTAGCTTAAGAGTCTACCAGACCACGCCCTTGTTTATTCACGAGGCCTTTCTCTATGAGCTGCAGTTTGGTCTTATCCAGCACACCGTTTACAAAGTCCTTGCTCTTAGGTGTACTGTAGATCTTGGATATATCTATGTACTCGTTGATAGATACCTTGACCGGTACCGTAGGGAAGTATTTCAGCTCGCAGACTGCCATCTTCATCAGCACGAGATCGAGAGTAGCGATACGATCCATTTCCCAGTTTTTGAGATTTGGCTCTATATCTTTGGTCAGCTCCTCATTATGCTTGTAGCAGAGACGCAGCAGATCTACTCCAAACTTCTTTTCCTCTTCCCACTGGTGTATGCCTGAGATGAGTGCATTCTCGTCCTCTTCAGAAAATGCCTCTACGTACTTCTGCATCACGTGATTGAGCAGGAGCTGGTCATCATCATAGTTGACATACAGGTCCTCCAGCTGTGCTTCAAATTCCTTGTTCTTGCCGAGGATCTTTTTGACCACCAGGTCCATCACCTCACGGTCCTGCTCCAGCGTAGGCGCTTCGGTCAGGGCGATATAGTTTTTGTAGGTGTACTTGTCATGCAGCATGTTAAACATGGCCTTGACTACCTCCTGGTCTATATTGTGAGCTATCTTGTATTGCTTCAGATAGGATTGGTATTCCTTATTGTTTTGGAGAAATGTAGCTATCCTATTGGATGCTATGAGGGTACTAGCCTTTTCGTCTTCCTCTGTTTTGATGTATTTGGCCATCCTCTTGG
>CAZNDJ010000122.1:0-10379 GCA_964571705.1 uncultured Chitinophagaceae bacterium | reverse complement strand
TAGCGAGGACCAGGAGTGTAGAGCCCGCCCGCCTGCGCCTCGCAGCGGGGACGCCCATGATGATGCTTCCCTTGTGATGCTGATGGGGGGCTTCTTGTGATATGCCAGATGGCCTGCGGGGAGGGTGTGGTGAGCCGTGTACTGTGGGGCAGGCCTGTGATATAAAAACCCCTTCACTGTCCCACGTTACGCTTTGCTAAACCTGGAACAGTGAAGGGGGGCAGTGGGGCTGCTATGGTGATGCGTAGCAGCTGCTATGAGCTACATCAGATTGCTGATAGGTATGCCTACCTTGAGCTGTGGCACGAGGCAGTCTTTGAAGGCTTGCCCCTTGGCGTGATTGGCTACTATGTTTTTGGCCAGTACCTGTATCTCAAAGTTGACCTTTGATTTCTTCTGTTTCTCATCACAGTCTCCGTAGCAGCCTGCTATATTGAATACGAGGCCGAGCGAGGCGCTGACATCGCTTACCCATTTATCCCGGGCCGAGTAGTCAAACTGTGGCTGCACGCCGATGTGGAAGCCTACGATGCGCCTGCGCGACGGGAAGTCATAAAAATCAAAATGCGGGCTGATGCGCACTACGGTGCTATAGCTGGCAGAATCGTATGCTTTTGCGGTCTTGGATGCTATGTATGCGTTTCGGGTGACGGTGTCTGCGAGGCTGATGTAGTCCTTTTGTTTCACTTTGTCTTGCGGCTGATAGCCAAAGGCGACCCCGAGGCTGATCAACTTGGTGCCACCCCATTGCGGGCGATAGTTTTTGGGGTCTATCCAGTGGAAGAAGTTGTACGACAGATCCAGGCTGGCGGTAGGGGCAAAGTGCTTATTGATCTGACGGCTGGCATCGTTAAACATATTGACAGCGCTCAGGCCTAAGTCTGCCTTCCAGCTAAACCAGTGAAACTTCTTGGTATTCCAGTGGGCCTGCAGCTCTGACTCCTCCGTACAGTCGGTACGCGGGCTCTTTTGCTTGATCACGTATGTCTGTCCTTCACGCATTTTTTTGGAATAGTAAGTTGTGTCCTTGCCATCTATGCCTATGTAGCCATCGCGATCAGTGGGGTCGTAGACGGCAGCACGGCATTTGGCCTTGAGCGCCTCCAGCTCCGCACGTGCATCGTCATAAAAGGTAAACCTTGATGCACCGTTTAGGAAGAGTGCACCGGTAGTATTTATTTTCAGAGAGTATTGTTTGAAGTCGGACTTGAAGATGTCGGTGAGGTCACTGGAGAGGCCGACATCTGCACCTATATTCTGTGTGTAGGTCACCTTGGCCTTATTGGCGGAATCTCTGTCAAATCCCCTTGAGACGCGGAAGTTGAGTTTCAGCGTAGGGTCATTGAGCAGGGAGATATTGGCGTATGTATTAAAATCCTTCTCCTTGTCCAGCCCATTGATAGTAGCGAAGTCGGATATGACGATCTTATTAAAGCTCGCCTGGCTGATCAATGCTCCGGACCTGGTCTTTCCATGGCTTTTGCCGAGCGGAGCTACGGGGTGGTCAGTCTGGGCGGTGGCATATACTCCTGATAGTACCAGCAGCAGCATGAGTAGTTTTACTTTCATGTTTATGGGTTTTGGTGGATTAATTTTTTTGGGCTCTGTAGGTGGTGGCCAGCTCTATGTATGGCGGACGCTGGCCTGTATGGGTCACATCTATGCGATCTCCAAAAGGTGAATGGAAATATGGGTCGCCATTATGATGGTCATCGTCATCAAAGGCTATGCTGATGGCAAAGGTGTCTCTGCGGCTCTGGGAGGTGCTCAGTACCACATAATCTGTCGTATCGCGGCGATAGTGGCTCCACAGGCCGGTAGCAGGCAGCATGAGGTCTACATCATGCGTGAAAGGATAGCACCGGAATGCTGAGAAGGTATGCTCTGACAGCGTGAAGGTGATAGAGGAGTAGGTGCACTGTGCATACTGGCCTGCCTGGCCCCAGGTACTGACACGGGCATACCAGGTGCCAGTGCCCAGCTGTGTCAGGTCACGCTCAAACTGGCTGTACTGCTGCTGGCACGGGGCCTGCAGAGCTACGATGCATAGCCATAGGCATATCAGGTATCTCATGCGTCGGATTTATATGCAATGATAGAGGAGGGCGGGGAATAAGGGAATACCCATTTATGGTGATTTTTGCTTCTTGATTCAGACAGAAGAGATAGATCACATAGCATGCGTTTGTCACGCGAAGATGCAAAGACGCGAAGTGGAGCAGCAGGATATGAGGCTTGTACTACGCGTCAAGTCTGAGGCTTGATGTTATTCTGAGGGTCAGGTTACGCTGCGCTGAACCTGGAATGGTGGGGGCGAAGGTTCGTAGTCGCCCGCCCTCAGACCTGCTTTGGACTACGACCTGCGTTTTTTGATTGGAGCTACGGATAGCTGGTAATGATCGTTGTGGTGCTGTTAGTGCTTTGTTAGCACATTCCGGATTGCCACGTCGCTGTCGCTCCTCGCAATGACGGAGTGAGTGAGTGGTTGGCTGTTTTGCGTCAGGGATCGGAGCGGATGGCCCGGAGCGATAGCGAGGACCAGGAGTGTAGAGCCCGCCCGCCTGCGCCTCGCAGCGGGGACGCCATGATGATGGTGCTTTGAGTGATGCTATTAGCGCTTTTTAGCGCGATCCGGATTGCCACGTCGCTTCGCTCCTCGCAATGACGATTGGGTTGTTTTATTTCTCGTTCATGTCGCGGTAGATGCCGCGCATTTTTTTGTAGAGTTTCTGGAAGAGTTTTAGGCGCTTAGTGTAGAATGTGGCCTGCTGTGGATCGGGGTGGTAGATATGGCGGTCGGTGAGGCGGGTTTTGATCTCATCGTAAGTGGTGATGCCGAGGTTGTGCAGGCACATGTAGGCTACGCCCTGGGTGGTGACGTGGCGCGGGTGCTGGGGGATGTGGACGGGTACCTGCAGGGCATCGGCACAGATCTGCGCAAAGGTGTGCCAGAGCGCGCCGCCGCCTACGAGGCGCACACGGGTGACTTTCCTTTTTGTGATGGACTCAAATATCTCGAGGCCCCAGCGGAGGGTGGTGGCATTGGCCTCGAAGACGGCGCGTACCATATCGGCGCGCGATACGGTAGGCGCGAGGCCGATGAAGCCGCCGCGCATGTCATGATCCAGCTCGGGAAAGGAGCTGCCGTAGATCCACGGCAGGAAGAGGACGCCGTGGCTGCCCACGGGCGCCTCTGCGGCCATACGGTCTGCTATGGCGGCGTAGTGGTCGGGGTCATCATGTATGCGCGTGAGGCTATCGTCACGGCGCAGGAGGTTTAGCACGAGGAAGTTCAGGCTTTTATTGCCGCTGCCGAGTTCGGCTACGAGGTTGTATTTGCCCTGCACAGGACTGGTGAGCGGAAAGGTGCCCTGAAAGACATCTGCCATGCGCGCGGGTACCTGCATGGAGGCGGTGAGCGTGGTGCCGTGGTCTATGACCATCTCATAGTCTTCAAACGCGCCGCCGCCGATGGTGAAGCCTGTGGTATCTAGTATGCCGGAGAAGACCTGCACATCTGCGCGTATGCCGAGCTGCGCGGCCACGTCGGGGAGTACTGCGCCGAGATTGCTACCCACGGGTACGACCTCGGGCAGGCGGCTCTCATCGAGGCCCAGCTCGCGCGTGAGGCTATGGTCAAAGGTGCCCTGGCACCAAGGGGCCTTGCGCATCATGGCGTAGGCAAAGCCGGTGTTCTCATTGGTACACATGCGACCGGTGAAGCGCATGGTGATGAAGTCTGAGGGCTCGAGGACTTTATAGGTCTTTGCCCAGACATCGGGCATTTCATTTTTCATTAGAAGCATGTGGCTGCCAGCATCTACACCGTTTAGCAGTGGTGGTATGCCTACGGTGCGGAGCCACTTGATCACCTTAAATACATTATAGCCCATTACTGCCGGCGGGCGGCTCATGATGCTCTTGATGTATTTGGACGCGCGGGTGTCCTCCCACATGATGGCATTGTGCAGCGCGCGACCATCATGGTCTACTGGTATGGAGGAGAAGTACTGGGCACAGTTGCTAATAGCGACGATCTGCTGTGCGGCGCCGGACTCTGCGAGCACCTCGCGGGAGAGGTGGAGGACCTGGGCCCACCAGTCGTCGGTGTCCTGCTCGGCGGCGATGCCTTCCTGCGCATACATGGTGTGAAAGGTGCCGGAGCGCGATGCGAGGATATTACAGTGCTGGTCTACCACAGAGACCTTGGGCCCAGAGGAGCCGAGGTCTATGGCGAGGACGCATTTCAGATCTGGTGTGGCCATGTGTATCAGAAGGGATAGGTGCTCTGCATGACATCTGTATAGGCATAGAGCATAGGCGCGTACATAGACGGGTCTATCTCGCGGCCTGCGCCGCCGTACATGCCGGCGGTCTTGGGGTCGCCCTTCTGCTCGAGTGCGTAGGCTACGGCAGCTTTCAGATCCCGCTCAAAGTCGCTGCAGATATCCGGGTGCGTGATCTGAGGGCCGGTGATGCAGAAGTGGATGCCGTTAGGATGTTGCTGGCCATTCATGCGCCAGCCTTTGGTCTTGAGGTAGTCATTGACGTGGTAGATATTGAACCTGTCAGAACCGATGGCTGTGATGAAGAGGGAGTCTCCAAATAGTTTCAGCTCCGGTATGCTGCGTACGATCTGCTTCATGCGGTCATTCACAGCGAAGATCTGCTTTGCTCTCTTCATATAGCCCTCGCGGCCGTAGTGTACCATGGCCGCCCAGGTAGCGGCAAAGAGGCCGCCGGACTTGCTGCCATTGTACCCCGTAGAGATGTAGGCACCGCCCATCCAGTCGGGCTGCGCGTAGTACTGGTAGCGGCGCAGCTCCTCATTGGCAAAGAGGATGGTGGAGGTACCCTTCAGCGAGTAGCCGTACTTGTGCGTATCGGCGCTGATGGTGGTCACGCCCGGCAGACGGAAGTCAAACACCGGGCACGGCACACCGAGCGGCTCTGCCCATGCCAGTATGAAGCCGCCAAGGCAGCCGTCTACGTGCAGGCCTATGTTGTGCTTCACTGCGAGGTCAGAGAGGCGGTCTATCGGATCTATGATGCCATGGCCATAGTTGCCCGCAGAGCTGATGATGAGGATGGTGTTTGGCGTGATCTTGCGCGCTATGTCGGCCACGTCTGCCTGATAGTGGGCATCGAGGTCGGCGGTCACGATCTTGACATTGAGGTAGTGGGCAGACTTGAAAAACGCCGCATGGGCCGAGGCGGGGATGATGACCTCGGGCTGGGTGATGCCCTTCTGCTGCAGGGCCCACTCGCGGTGTACGTAGATGGCCTGGTAGATGCTGTCGGTGCCGCCGGTGGTGAGGGAGCCACAGGCTCGCTGCGCGGGGTTGCGTTTGGCTACTGCGTCGCCATTGAAGATGTCAAGCGTCATGGCTAGTATCTCGCCTTCGTACTTGGTCATAGAGGGGCAGAAATCGCGCTGCAGGCTATTGACCTGTGAGTAGTAGCCGAAGGCTTCGTTGAGAAAGTCGTAGTGGTCCTGATCGCCGTGATAGAAGGAGCCGGATATGCGGCCGCTCTCCCAGTGGGCGCTCTCGGTGGTGTGCATCTCGCGTATCTGGCGCAGTACCTCCTCGCGCGGGGTAGAGCTATCGGGCATGCGGCTGTGCACGGCGTAGCGGTCTCTATATGGGAAGAAGGACTGGAGGAAGTCGGGGTTATTGCGCATCTCGCTTTTGACGAGGTTGATCTTCTTCTCATCCGTCATGGTGCGCTGTACAGCGCGGGCCAGGGCGGGGAGGTGCTTTGTGACTTTCTTTTCGAGGAACTTGGCGATGCTCATGTGGGTAGCTATTGTATGAGCGAAGGGAAGCAAAAAGATCAGGAGGTGCAAGGGGATTTCAAGGAACGGGCGTGGGGGGAACTTAAAAGGTAAAACTTAAAGGCTAAAACTGAGGGAATACAAGTGTAAACCGCAAGGGCGCGGAGGCGGAGAGGGAATACATTTTTTATCCGCATAGAACATAGAGACATAGAAGAATGCAAATGCTAAATACATTTATGAACCACCTGTCTCCCGGTAGACAGAGGCGCGGAGGCGGAGAGGGGGAATACATTTTTTAGCCGCGTATGGCGCGCATTAAAAAATAAGCTCCATCTCTATGCATCACTGTTGCTGTTTGCCTAGTGTCACGAGTATCTGAAGAATAGTGGCGAGAAAGAACAAAAGGCAGCGCCTACGCTGGCGCTGCCTCGGGTATGCCTGCGATCGTGGTGCAGGTGTGCTGAAAACACAATGACAGATGTGATCAATATGGCTTGATGACCTGACCGGTATTGGCACCAAAGACGGACTTGCGGAAGCCGTGCTCCAGCTGCTGCATGGTGACTGGTATATCGCCGGGAAAGTAAGGGAAGTACTGGGGCGAGGCCTCTATCACCGTAGGGCTCACTGCATTGATACGGATGCCGCGGTCCAGCTCTATGGCGGCGGCGCGTACGAAGCCCTCTACGGCGCCATTGGCCGCGGAGGCATTGGCAAAGTGGCGCTGCGGATCATGGCTCAGTGCGCCGCTGATGAGTGTAAATGAGCCACGGCTGCTGATATGGTGCTGGCCGATGAGCACCAGATTGATCTGGCCCATCATCTTGCCCTCTACACCCTGGCGAAACTCACGGTCTGTGAGCTGCTGCCACGGCCCCACAAAGGTGGGCCCTGCAGTAGAGACCAGCGCGTCAAAGCTGCCTACCTCGCGGTACATCTGCTCTATAGACTCAGGAGAGGTGATGTCTACGCGTACATCACGGCTGCTGCGGTCTGCGCGGATTATTTCATGTTCTTTTTCCCACGCCTGTGAGAGGTGGCTGCCCATGGTGCCAGAGGCACCTACGATTATGATCTTCATGTTTTGATCTTTATAGTGTGAAAGAATAATGCAGATGGTATGACTCAGAAAGTAGCTGTGATAAGGTCCTTATTGAGCATGATGCCGGTGGTGGTGCCAGCGGCTACAGCGCTGGCTACGGTGCGGATGCGGGAGGCATTGTCGCCGCAGGCGTAGACGCCGGGTACGGTGGTCTGCTGCGCGGCATCTGTCTGTATGTAGCCCTCCGGCGTGAGCGCGCACCCGAGCTGCTGTGCTATATCTGAGTGCTGCTCAAATGGCAGCCGTGCATAGAGCGCTGTGGCCGGTAGCGTAGCCCCGTCTGTGGTCACTATGCCTGAGATGTAGCCAGCCTCATGCACCAGCCGCTCTATCGTGGCCTCGCATACCTGTATGTGGTGTGCCTGCAGGCGTGCTGCCTGCTCAGTGGTGAGGGTAGAGGGGCCATTGGTATAGAGGGTGAGGCGTGTGGTCCAGTTTGAGATCAGCATGGCAAACTCGTAGCCGCTATCGCCATTGGCCAGGATGCCGGTCTCATGGCCGCGCACCTCATAGCCGTGGCAGTAGGGGCAGTGTAGCACACTGATGCCCCAGCTCTCTGCTATGCCGGGTATAGGGGGCATGAGGTCCCTGATACCTGTGGCCAGCACCAGGCGGCCGGCGGTGTAGGTGTGGCCGCTGTCTGTAGATACCGCGTAGCCGCTGGTGGTGCGCTGTACAGTGGTAGCTACGGCATCTATCAGCTCTACGGTGGTGTACTGCGCTACCTCGTGGAGCGCCTGCATGCGGATCTCATGCGGCGGGTGGCCGTCGTGCGTGAGAAAGTTGTGCGAGTAGGGTGTCTGCTTATTGCATGGATCATGGCTGTCTATGACCAGCACGCGGCGTAGCGCCCTGCCCAGTGCCATGGCTGCCGCGAGGCCGGAGTAGCTGCCGCCTATGATGATCACGTCGTATGGTTTGTTTTGGTTCATGACTGTTGTTTTCCGGCCAGGCGGCCTATCATAAAATTGAGTACCGGTACGCCTACAAAGGTCATCCACGGCACGAGCACGGCCGTGATGATGAGTGTGCGCAGGTAGAGCGGCAGTGCTACGAGCCGCTCTGCGGAAAAGAACTGCAGCAGTGTGATGGATGGGTAGATCACGATCCAGACCTTCAGCGCTGCGGTGAGTTTTGCTTTCATTGTATTGCGTTTTGTGATGTGATGAATGGTGTGCGGCCGGGAGGTGCGGTGGCGCTCTATGCAGAGGGGCCGTACCGCGGCTGCTATCTGACTGCAAAGGTGCGGCGGATAGAGCTGGCGCTACAGGACAAACGCGAAGTAGAACAGGACTTATCTGAAATGACGGCGGAAAGCCTCCGGTGTATGGCCGGTATGCCTGCGGAAGAGGCGGGTGAAATATGCTGCATCTTCATAGCCGAGGTGAGCGGCTATGTCTTTGACCTGGAGCGGTGTGGCCAGCAGGTAGCGGCGCGCCTCCAGTATAATGTGCTCATTGATCAGCTCTGACACGGTGCGGCCCACTGCGGCTTTTGTGATGGCATTGAGCTGGAAGGGGGAGAGGTGCATGAGGGCGGTATAGT
This sequence comes from uncultured Chitinophagaceae bacterium, assembly GCA_964571705.1. Lineage (GTDB taxonomy): Bacteria > Bacteroidota > Bacteroidia > Chitinophagales > LD1 > UBA1941. The sequence goes on along the minus strand of CAZNDJ010000122.1, from coordinate 1,953 downwards.
CTGAGACGTTTTTGCGCACGGTGATGTGTGCCTCTATGAGCCGCATCAGCTCCTCGTAGCGCTCCTGCTGGTAGCTGCCCTGCTGCTCATGCGCGTGGCGTGGCTGCGTACGCTGCCGCAGGTGCTCTATGAAAAAAAGGTCGAGGTAGGCGCGTATGGCATCCATATAGCCCTGCTGCCGCTCTGCAAACTCATCATGTATCCGGGACAGGATATCAAAGAGCGGGCGAAAGCGGGCGGCAGATACGGGGCAGTAGTTGCGATAGGTGGCGCGCTGCTGCGGGTGGTCAGTGCCGGTGCGCAGGGCGGGATAGAAGGCCGGGTCAAACTCGAGGATAAAGCCTGATGCACCACGGCTGATCTCCAGCTGGTGTACCTGGCCGGGGCGCAGTATGAAGATGGTATAAGGGTGCACCTCATAGGAGGTAAAGTCTATCTCGTGTGTACCGCGTCCGCGGCGGATAGCGAGTATCAGGTAGTAGTCGTGGCGATGCAGCGCGTGCATGATAGCCTGGCCCTCGGCGAGATCCTCCAGACTGCGTATGCTAAAGCTGCCTGACGCGTCCTGACGCGCATGCTGTGCGGATAGCTGCCTGATGGGTATGGGCCTGGAGTGCATGGATGATAAGGGGACTAAAGCTACACTTTTTCCGCTGCGGTGCCTGAGGCTGCGCTCAGACAACCGGTCGCGGCGTGAAGGGAACCTGCGCTCCGAAAGCTATGGGGTAAACTGAAAAGGGAAAACTTAAAAGCTGAAACTTAAAAACTAAAACTGTGGTGATACAAGTATTAGCCGCAGAGACGGTTATCGCTTATCGCGCTGATGGCAGGTACAGCATGGCCATCTTTCGCTGTTCTATCTATTCAGCAAACATACTGGGGAAATGATACATATGGCACGACATGTGCATATGTATAGCTGAGAAAATGACACCTTATGTCAGGCAGTAAATACACCTACCATCTGCTCCTGGTGGAGGACAATCCGGCCGATATGCGGCTGATGATGGAGGGCATGCGCCACTCGGGCCTGGGTAGCATAGCAGCTATCACGCCGTGCTACAATGCTGAGGACTGCCTGAAGCGGCTGGAGCAGAGCCTCCGTGACCATGAGGCCTACCACCTGGTCATGATGGACCTCAATATGCCCCGCACCTCGGGCAAGGAGCTGCTGGCTATGATACGCGCGGACCAGCGCTACAGGCCGGTGCCGGTCTTTGTTTTTACCAACTCGGACTCGCCGCGTGATATGGATGAATGCATGGCGCTGGGTGCGGATATGTATATACAGAAGCCTGCGGATTTTGCGCGGCAGGTGGAGCTGTTTGAGTCTATACGTGACTCTCTGGTCAGGTACCACCGCATAGACAAGACACAGATATGCGGCTATCATCCTGCACCGCGCAGAGCTGGCAGGTAGGATGGAGATACCCTACGGCTGGCCTCTGCGGGATCAATATCCCTATAAATGGGGATAGGTAGTGTGGAGAGGAGTCTTTTACTTTGAGATACGATACCGGGGCTGCGGCCCATCCCTTTCGCCCTGCGGCGGGGGGCTTTGACTGACATGGACCCGGCGGGTCATATGTAGCAGGTAGGTTTTGTGTATATTGGGCCATATAGCCATGCCTGTATGAAGCCCTCGGATAACCTGTACCTGCTGATCAGATCACTCACGGCCAGTGAGAAGCGCTACTTCAAGATATTCTCCCAGAGGCACCTGATAGGTGCGCAGAATAAGTATGACAAGCTCTTTGATATCTACGACGGGCTGGGGGAGGAGGCATATGACGAGAAGGCGCTGCTACCCGTTTTGACCAAAAAGGGTTTTGGCAAGAACCTGTCTGACCACAAGAAGAACCTGCAGGAGATGATCATGCGGGCCATGCTGAACTTTCACGCCGGGGAGACGGTAGACCAGCAGCTCAATGACCTGCTGGCGGAGGAGGATTT
>CAZNDJ010000121.1:0-10631 GCA_964571705.1 uncultured Chitinophagaceae bacterium | reverse complement strand
TCGCAACAATAAAAAAGGATGGCAATGAGCCATCCCTGTATTTTAGCATTTCCGTGCGAGTATAATAGGCTTTTCAATGACGCTGCTTGCAGCGCATATCCATGCTCGTCTTTACATTCAGTGGCACAATCGTATTCATCACCTCCATGGTGCCTGAGACAGGCATATCCATAGAGCCGGCCAATGGCAGTCCAGATCTCAGGTCCATTTTGTAGTCACCGGAATAGTTGCCCTTCAGGTCCATTTTGGCTGTCAGGCCTTGTACTTCCATCGTATCGTTTTTCATGGCGATATCTGCTGCCAGGCCGATCACGGCAGTGTTGCCTTTTACCTCCTTCAGCGTATAGTTGCCAGATATATCTATCGGTACTATAGATTGCATCTTGTGGCCCATGATCCAGCTCTCACCCACCTTCACCGCATGATTGGGAAAGTACCCGAATGCAGATGAATAGTTAGAAATGATCTTGTCTTCATCAAAGAAAGTCTGAGCCAGCTGTATGGTGTTAGCCGCAGTGTTGGCCCTCAGATCCTCTAGTATCTCACGTAGGCCACTCACTTTAGATACTTTCCCCTTAGGAGATACGGTCACGAGAAACTTCTTGTCCAGTACGCGACGGAAGGTCTGCCCCATCATCTCGGCTATGCTGTCCTTTTGTTTTTTGAGATCAGAGTCGTAGGTCATCGTATGGCCCATAGCGCTCACCTTCACGCCTATATGGTTATAGGTGCTTTCTATTACATAGTCGCCATTGGCTTCTACGGATTTCACCTCCTGGCTAAAGCCAAAATCTGCAGTCATATCCATCTTGATCTGCTGGCCTGCTATAGCTTCATCCATGGTCATATTCATGGTCATGGTTTGGTCCCACATCAGGCCCTTTTTGAGGTCGAGCTTCAGGTCGTAGGTTTGCGCGGTAGCGCAGAGTATGGCACATGCAGCTATGGCCGTGAGGATCGTACGGATAATTGTCATATGATAAGGTTGTTTTTAGGCTTTGCTGTAGGTCACGCTCTTGACTGCATCCATGATCTTCTTCACAGAAGGCATGTAGGCGTCTACCAGATTTGGTGCATAGTGCATCACGGAGTCTGCACCACACACGCGGCGCACCGGCGCATCCAGATAGTCAAACGCATAGCGCTGCACCTGGAATGCCACCTCCGATGCTACAGAGGTGAATGGCCAAGACTCATCTATCACTACGATACGGTTCGTCTTTTGCACAGAGCGGATGATGGTCTCGATATCCAGCGGGCGGATAGTGCGCAGGTCTATGACCTCCGCCTCTATGCCTTCTTTGGCCAGTTCCTCTGCGGCGGCGAGGGTCACCTTCACCATCTTGTTATAGGTCACGAGTGTCACGTCTTTGCCCACGCGCTTGATGTCAGCTTTGCCTATGGGGATGATGTACTCCTCCTCCGGCAGCTCGCATGGGTCGCCATACATCTGCTCAGACTCAAAGAATATCACCGGGTCATTGTCACGGATAGCTGATTTGAGGAGACCCTTAGCATCATAACCGTTAGACGGAGATATCACCTTGAGGCCCGGTACAGATGCCATCATATTGGTGAGCATCTGTGAGTGCTGCGCGCCTAGCTGGCCTGCCGCACCTTGTGGCCCGCGAAATACGATCGGATTGCCAAACTCACCAGCGCTCATAGCCAGCATCTTGGCAGAGCCATTGATGATCTGGTCCATGGCCAGGATGGCAAAGTTCCACGTCATGAACTCTACGATGGGGCGCACGCCATTCATAGCCGCACCCACAGCGATACCAGCAAAGCCGAGCTCTGCGATAGGCGTATCTATGACCCGCTTAGGGCCAAACTCTGCCAGCATACCCTGGCTCACTTTATAGGCACCATCATATTCGGCTACTTCCTCGCCCAGTAGAAACACGGTCTCATCACGGCGCATCTCTTCACTCATCGCCTCACGCAGGGCATCACGGTATCTTAGTTTTCTCATACTAGCTTATGTTTTAGCGGGGGTAAAAGTAATAAAGGTCGGGATATTACCGACCCTTGTTAGGTAAACTGTGTTTTAAGACAGCCGCTATTGTGACAGGATGTGGTAGAAGTGGGAGTCTTGCCCGGTGTGCTGAACGAAATTTACAATACTCTCCTCTGTCTGATGTGTAAAAGAAATGAAAGACGGCAGGAAGACCTTAACACCTGCATATCGTATGTATATGGTAGTAAAATTAACGCCCGACTCAATTTCTTTCTTCACCTTATACTTTTTGAAAGCTTTAAGGTAGGCGGTCTTTAGCCATTGTTTGGAATGACGACGGGACAGCAGGTCATAGGCAAGCTGCGACAGTTCCAGATTGTCGGCCAACTGATTGGCAAACAACAGTGGGAGCAACTCTTCTTTAGCCTTCCGGTAATGATGGAGACCTATATAGGCCCTGCCATACAAGACCTTCATTCTCAAAGTGTGTGCGGCAACAGCATTTCCGCAGAAATGATGGTAGGGATGTATCTCCGCCTGCCTGAGTTTTGTCAAAGCCAGCGTGAAATTATTGGTTTGCAGAGCGGTTTCGATTTGTTCTACGAGGTTGCTGTGTACACCATTATCATATAGATCACTCACATACTGTGCTTTCGCAGTATCTTCAGATATTGATACAGGCGTACTCGTTTAGCACTGTACTGTAGATGCACTGGTGATGAACCCCGATGAAAGAGTGATATACAACAAGAAATGTTTCATAGACATACCACGTAAAGGTACAGCAAACAGAATTAGTGCGATGCTGTAAAACAAAAAAGCCCTCGCTGATGCGAAGGCTTTCTGTCTTTCCGGGCGTCCTATGGGGCTCGAACCCACGACCAATGGTACCACAAACCACTACTCTAACCAACTGAGCTAAGGACGCCGTGATTGTGACGCAAAAATAGGATTTCCTGTGAAATATGAAAGAGGGGAGGTGAAATTTACCTCAATAGCCCTGTTCCCTCCTCTGTAATTACAGATTGCCCGTTGCCGGTTTGATCTTGTACCGCTCGCCATGCTGGGTGAAATCGAGTCCCTCGTGCTCATCCTCTTCGCTCACGCGCAGGGGCACTATCTTATCAGTGATAAAGTAAAGGATATACGACCCGCCAAAAGAGAACACACTCACGATGACCAGTGCCAGCATGTGGTAGAAGAATGTAGTAGTATGACCATAATACAAGCCCACGTCCTTGGCAAATATGCCTGTCAGGATCATGCCCATAATGCCACCTACACCGTGGCAAGGGAAAACATCCAGCGTGTCGTCCAGGCTGGAGCGATTCTTGGCGCGCACGGCCAGATTGCTCACCACAGCTGAGATGAAACCGATGAACAACGCCTGAGGCACGGTGACAAAGCCCGCAGCAGGTGTTATGGCTACCAGCCCCACTACAGCGCCTATGCAGGCGCCCATGGCAGATACCTTTTTGCCGCGTGCGGCATCAAAGAATATCCACGACATCATAGCCGCCGCAGAGGCTACTACCGTAGTCACAAAGGATAATACAGCTGTGGTATTGGCACCCAGCGCAGAGCCGCAGTTGAACCCAAACCAGCCGAACCAGAGCATACCCGTGCCAAGCATGACATAAGGAATATTGGCCGGGTGCTCTGAGTGATTGGCCGTGCCGAAGACCTTACGCGGACCGAGGAACATGGCCCCTGCCAGGGCCGCGTAGCCTGCACTCATATGTACTACGGTGCCTCCGGCAAAATCCAGTACGCCCCACTTGTGGAGGAAACCCTCTGGGTGCCAGGTCCAGTGCGCCAGCGGACAATAGATAAAGACACTGAAGAGGATCATAAAGACGAGGTAAGCATTGAACTTGACCCGCTCGGCAAAGCTGCCCGTGATCAGCGCAGGCGTGATGATGGCAAACTTCATCTGAAAGACCGCAAAGAGCATGAGCGGGATAGTAGGAGCGAGGGCCTTATTAGTAGAGAGGGTCACGTTTTTGAAAAACAGGAAGTCCAGCGGATTGCCTATCAGCCCGTGCCAGCTGGTGCCGAAGCAGAGTCCAAAGCCGACTGTGATAAAGACCACTGTGATCGCCCCCAGCGCGATGAAGCTTTGCAGCATGGTAGAGATGATGTTCTTCTTGCTCACCATGCCGCCGTAGAAGAAGGACAACCCCGGCGTCATGAGCAGCACCAGGCCAGATGCCGTGAGCAGCCAGGCCACATCAGCATAGTTGATGGCAGAGTCATTTACCGCAGTTTCTACAGGATTGGGAAAAATGATGCCGGCGCTACATATCAGTCCAAATATGATGATAACAAGTAGAAATCTACGCCGTCTAGCCATTTAAAAGTGATTTATTTCTCAAAAATAGGCTAAAAAGGAAACTAGTGGCTGATAAATATAAACATATAAATTTATTATAGCTGATTAACGTGTAGTGATAATTTGATGTATTGGAGCGGTCACAAACCGATGGAAGATCACTCGTGCTTGTCGCACTTGACGCGATAGATGCTCCTGCCACTGCCGTTGCAGCCATTGCAGGATTCATCCTTGTAGCCGCGGTCGCAGCTATTGCACTGTTTGGTGCCGGTACCGCCGCATGAGCCGCAGGGGATAGGGCCATTCTGAGATGGGAGGGAGCCCTTGCCATTGCAGTTGCCACAGGCTACTGATCCTACACCGCGGCAGCGGGCACATGGCATGTGTACCTGACCGGCACCACCGCAGCGGATACAGCGGGACTCGGTGACCACAGTGTCTGTGCCGTGGCACTGAGGGCAGTCTTTGATACGCACCAGCTTGGCCTGCCATGCCGCTATGCGCTTCTGCTCTAGGGCGCGGATATCTGCCAGGCGGAGTGTAGCCACGCTGTCATGGCTCAGGTCAGTATAGAGTTCGTAGTATTTGATAGCAGGCCCGTAGCGCTTCAGAGAGTCCATGGCTACTGCTATGTATTTATAGCAGGTGGCCGTGGTCTTCTCTTCCTTTGGTAGTTTATCCATCAGATCCAGCACATCATGATAGTCATGCTGGTCAAGGGCTTTCTGAGCTTTGGTATAGAGTTTAGTTGCTTTTTGCGCTGATACAGATAGGCATAGGATGGATAATAAAAGGATAAAGCTAGCTTTCATAAAGTATTGATAAGGATGCGAATATAGTGTTTACTTGTAGCGTTGCAAGTAAAGTTTACCTAAACGGCATCATGGTTCGCTCGGTGCGGAGACGGCTGTGCTCGCTGTCCCAGCTCCAGAGTACACGTGTGATCTGAGCCTCCAGATGGTCCTCCGGTACGAAGCCCCAGAAGCGGGAGTCGAGGGCGTTGTGCCGGTTGTCTCCCATCATCCAGTAGTAGTTTTGACGGCAGGTGTACTGTGTGGTCTGTTGTCCGTTGATATAGATCTTGCCCTCGCGCACTTCCAGCTTATTGCCTTCATACACTCCGATCAGGCGGCTGTATTGCGCCAGTGTACTGTCATTGAGGATCAGTACATCGCCTTTCTTTGGTACGTGTATAGGGCCCATGTGGTCTATGTTCCAGCTATAGTGCGTCAGATCATTGGGAAACACATTGGCCACAGGCATCATCTGGTAACCGGTGGGGAAGGAAAAAGGTGAAACGGACACTACGCCTTGTACACTTTTAAATTTGAGAGCAGCCTCCCTGGTCATGCGTATGGCATAGGTGAGTGGCTTATCCTGTGTCATCATAAACTCAGCGCCAAACTCAGAGATAAAACGCTCCAGATCTTCCTGCGTAGGGGCAGTGGTGAATGTCACGGTCCACGCCTTCAGCCCATGCTCAGGCTCCTTTTCCGGCTGATCATTTACATATAGCATACCGCCTTTGATCTCCACTTTGTCGCCGGCTACGGCTACGCATCTTTTCAGGTATGGTGTGCGCCCGGTGACACTCCGGGCCTCTATAGCTCCCTCGAGTGGCTGGCCCGTATAGGCCGCCTCACGCACCATGTCGTAATAGGTGCGATCCTCCCGTCCGATCAGTACCGTATCGCCCGCAGGGAAATGAAATGCCACCACATCGCCGCGCTGTATAGGACTGGTAGCGGGTAGCCTCATACCTGTGAATGGTATCCTGAGGCCATAGGCGGCCCTGCTGGCCAGCACCACATCGCCTACGCGTACGGTCTGGTCCATAGCTGGTGTGGGGATGCTATAGTGCGGGTGAGCAGCCTTCCAGCCGAGAAGCGCTACTAATGCTATACCACACACCACGATGGTGGTGGTACTGGATCTGGTTTGGCTCATGTCGTTTTCATTGGGTGGGGTGGGCGCTTAGTCTTTAGGAGCCCACTTGCCGTGGATATTAGTGAGCAGGCGGTTCCAGCGGATCTTGTGGATGAAGTCCTGAGCACCACTATTCCAGCTAAACCAGATGAACCAGGCCTTGCCTACGATGTGATCTTCCGGTACGAAGCCCCAGAAGCGCGAGTCGGCAGAGTTGTGCCTGTTGTCTCCCATCATCCAGTAGTAGTCCATTTTGGTAGTGTACTGCGTGACCTCTTTTCCATTGATGTATATCTTGCCGTCTTTCTCTTCCAGCTTATTGCCCTCATAGATCTCTATGAGGCGGCGGTACTGCGCCATCGTACTGTCATTCAGTGTCAGCACATCGCCTTTCTTGGGCAGCCATATTGGTCCGAAGTTGTCGATATTCCAGTTGTAGTACCTCAGGTCATTAGGGAAGATATTGGCCACTGAGTCCGGGATCATCATAAAGTGTTCCTTGTAGAAAAACGGATGAACAGCCTTGATGCCTGCCACGCCATTCAGTTTGGCGGCGTTCTCCTTTGTCAGCCGGAAGGCGAAAGTATTATGCTCTACGCCACCCATATACTCAGCCGTATAGTCATCGCAAAAGCGCATTACGCTCTGCTCACTGAGTTGCACATTGTCATCAAAGGTGATAGACCAGGGCAGGTAGGCATTTTCCGGCTCATAGGCTTTCTGGTCATTCACATAGAGGACCCCGTCCCTGAGTTGTATTTTATCTCCCGGCACTCCTACGCAGCGCTTGATATAGTTCTCACGTTTGTCTACCGGACGGGCTTTGATCTCGGTCTGGTATTTTTCCTTCACACGGTCTATCGGGCTCATGGTCGTGTTGTGGGCATTCTTCAGCTCCACAGCAGCTTCACGTACCAGATTGTAATAGGTCACATCCTGCTTATTCAGCGCTACGGTATCTCCAGCGGGAAAGTTGAATACAACCATATCATACCGCTTTACTTTCTGCAGCGCGGGTAGCTTCATATACGGCAGTTTGATCCACTCCAGGTAGGACTGTGTGGTGCTGCCCGGCAGGCTGTGATGTACCAGCGGCAGTGCTAGCGGTGTCTGCGGTATGCGCGCACCATAGTGAAACTTGCTCACGAAGAGGAAGTCACCCACCAGCAGCGTTTTCTCCATAGATGGTGTAGGGATAGTGTATGCCTCAAATACGAACATACGCAGCAAGTAAGCTGCTACCAGCGCAAATATCAGCGCATCTGCCCACTCACGTATGATACCCTTCGGGAAAGGCTTTTGATTTGGCCGCAGGCCGGTGGGAGAGATGTACTTGATCTTATCATTGTATGCCAGCCATGGCCAGTAGAAAGGGGCTGCTACTACTGCGAGGAAATGATCCAGAAACTCGCTCCTGCCATGTGCAGTGCTCATGCGTGTCAGCTGACCGGCCCAGTAGAAGAGGTTGACACCCGGTACAAAGAGCCAGGCTGTCCACCACGTAGGCTGGCCCACCAGCTTGTACCACTCTATGGAGCAGACCACCGGGACCCAGGCCTTCCACTTTGGTATGCCTCTTTTTTCAAAGATCTTCTGGGTGCCTATGCGGATGCCGACAGCGTATATGAGAACTATGAGCGCGAATATCATGCGTATATCTTGGATTAGGTTGTGATCAGATAATAATCGTAAAGATGGAAAAAATCTTGTGTATAGGGGACGGCGGGTATCAGAAGGCGAGCATGTCTTTCATCTCAAAAACACCCCTGCGGCCCACCAGCCAGCGTGCCGCCATGACAGCGCCTTCGGCAAATCCCCTGCGGGTTTTGGCCTGATGGATGATCTGTATCTCGTCTACCTCACTGCTATATGTCACTACGTGTGTACCCGGCACCTCCGGTTCACGTTTAGCAGTAATTAACAAGGAAGAGGCGCCACTGGTGGCCCCTCCGGCTGCCAGCTGCCAGTCTTTTTTGCGGTCCATCTCGGCGAGTATGACCTCTGCTGCGCGGATAGCTGTACCACTGGGCGCATCTTTTTTCTCCGTGTGGTGTATCTCCTCCATGGTCACATCATACTGTGGCTGCAGCTGCATGATGGCTGCGAGGCGCCTGTTGATCTCAAAGAAAATATTGACGCCGATAGAGAAGTTGGGCGCGTAGAAAAGGCTGCCGTTTTTTGCTGCCACCTCTGCACTCACCTCCGGGAGCCGCTCCAGCCAGGCGGTAGTACCTACCACTACCGGCACACCGGCATCGAGGCAGAGGCGTATATTGCCGATAGCAGCATCGGGCTGAGTGAACTCTATGGCTACATCTGCACCGCGCAGGTTGGCTACGGTCACAGTATTTTTATCCAGTATCAGGATCTCATCGCCGCGATCCTGGTCCCTGATCACCTGCTCTATGGTCTTGCCCATCTTGCCATATCCTATCAGTGCTATCTTCATGCGTGCGAATGTAATCACTAATGCAGAATTGCCAGCAGCAATATGCCCACATGAGAGACATCAAAGTGATGATAGCAGCGTCTTGACTTTATCCCGTATCATATCCCGCACCTGGCGGAAATCATCTTCATTCATATCGCGCGGATCCGGTATCTGCCAGTCTGCCCTGTGTTTGGCATGTACCCATGGGCACTCATCACCGCAGCCCATAGTGACCACGTAGTCGTATGCTATATCCGGTATCTCTGTCAGCGCTTTGGAGCTGTGGGCTGAGAGGTCATAGCCCAGCTCCTGCATGGCAGCCATGGCCTTTGGGTTGATCCTGCCTGATGGGCGCGAGCCTGCGCTATAGGCTACCACATCCGGCCCGCCATCCATGCGCGCAAAAGCCTGGGCCATCTGGCTGCGGTTGCTGTTTTCTATACAGACGAATAGGAGGTGTTTCTTCATATCACGAGCAGCAGTCTGGTCCACAGCATGACTTAGCTTTTTTCTCAGCATACACAGTGATACTGTATATACCCGTGGCGCCCGAGCGGAATGCAGCCAGCTGCTCAGCATCCAGATAGCGGGTCAGGATATCGTCCGGCACATGTATCGGTTTTTGCTTTTGCACTGTCACATTGGTAAACCCTGCTGCTACGATGGTGCCCAGATAGGTCTCGTGCTGTATGGCGCCGGAGATGCATCCAGCATACATCTCAGCATCGCGTCGCAGTGCCTCGGGCAGCTCGCCGGATAGCACTACATCAGAGATGCTGAAGTGCCCACCCGGACGCAGCACGCGCATCATCTCGCCAAAGACGGCTTTCTTATTCGGCACCAGGTTCAGTACGCAGTTGCTCACGATCACGTCTATGGTGTCATTCTCTACCGGCAGGTGCTCTATATCACCCTCGCGAAACTCCACATTCTCCAGTCCGCGTGCAGCGGCATTGGCGCGCGCCTTCTCCAGCATGGCAGGGGTGAAGTCTACACCTATCACGCGGCCCTCTGCGCCTGTCTCCGCACGGGCTATAAAGCAGTCATTGCCCGCACCGCTGCCGAGGTCCAGCACAGTATCTCCCTTTTTGATCCTGGCATACTCTGTAGGCAGCCCGCAGCCGAGGCCGAGGTCTGCGTCAGGGTGATAGCCACTTAGTGTGTCATAGCTTTCGCTCATGATGTTATACACTTCTGTGGAGCAGCCACCTGCCCCGCAGCAGGAGCTGGCGTTGGTTTCCTTATCCTGCAGCGCTATCTCCGCGTACTTCTGCTTTACCGCTTCCTTTATCTCATTATCTGTTTGCATATGATGTGTGTGTTTATGTTATCGTAATATACCGATGGGTTTGGCCAAAAAAAATCAACAGCACTTGGGCGAGGTAAAGGACACAAACAGCTCATTGAGGTATGCCTTGGCTTGCTTCCATTCTTTGTCGTCTATACAGTAGCACACCCTGGCGCCATCTATATCGCCTTTTATCAGCCCTGCATCTTTCAGCTCTTTGAGGTGCTGTGAGATGGTACTCTGCGAGAGTGGCAGTTCATCTACTATGTCGCCGCATACGCAGCTATTCTTCTGCACCAGCAGTTGTAGGATAGCTATCCGGGCCGGATGCGCCAGCGCCTTGGCATACCGCGCTATCCTGTTGTCCCGCTCGCTAAACTCTTGTGTCTTACTAGCTCCCATTTCTATCGCAATATTACGATAGATAATTGAATCGACAAAAAAATATGACATAAATAAAAACAGCCGGCTTTGTCCGGCTGTTTTTATTATTCTCTATTCGTTATTCCCTATTCCTATTCTCTACAGCGTCTTAGTGTCTATCACAAAGCGGTACTTCACATCGCCTTTCAGCATGCGCTCGTAGGCGGTATTGATATAGTCTGCGCTGATCACCTCTACGTCTGATACGATATTGTGCTCGGCACAGTAGTCGAGCATCTCCTGCGTCTCGCGTATGCCGCCTATCAGTGAT
>CAZNDJ010000120.1:0-10679 GCA_964571705.1 uncultured Chitinophagaceae bacterium | reverse complement strand
GTATGCAGATGGCAGTGATAGAGTGGGGCCGCCACATGCTGGGCCTGGCCGATGCACACTCTACGGAGATGAACCCCGACTCAGGCAATCAGGTGATCTGCATGATGGAGGAGCAGAAGAAGATCAGCGCCAAAGGCGGCACGATGCGTCTCGGCGCGTACAAGTGCGCCATCACGCCGGGTACCAAGGCCTTTGACGCTTATGGTAGCACCAATATCACTGAGCGCCACCGCCACCGCTATGAGTTTAATAACGAATACCTGGATGCCTACGAGAAGTCAGGCATGATAGCCTCCGGCAAAAACCCGGATACGGGCCTCGTAGAGATCGTAGAGGTGCCTAACCATCCGTGGTTTGTGGGTGTGCAGTTTCACCCTGAGCTGAAGTCTACGGTAGAGAATCCGCATCCTGTCTTCATAGGCCTGATCAAGGCTGCTATGGAGTACAAGCAGAAGCGGGTCGGCGCCAAGGCGATGCAGGAGGCGTAGATACTCACTAAACATTTTACTGGCTATGAAATATACAGGGCTCATTTTATTTGTGATGATCGCTCTGTTCTCATGCCGTCCGCATATACAGGAGACGGATACCATCTCTGAGCGCGGGCCGGATAGCCTGTATGCTGCCTATCTGGTCATGGCGCGCAGCCTGCCGGACTCGCTGGGGAGGCTAGCTCCGTACGTGGCTACAGATAGAGACTCCGGTACTACGTATCAGGTACTCGATTCACCTTACCTTGCCATCGGCAGATTGATAGATACGACACACACCTTTGCAGTGTCTTGTATCAATGGCAAGAACGATACTGCTATCCTGAAAGTCTATCGCAATGACAATGAATGGAACCTGGTGGGCCTATATGTTGTACCCTTTGAGGTGCAATACATCAGCTATGTCAATGCTGATAATGATCCCGGCTTTTATGAGATCATGCTGAGCAGTACAGGCAATGTAAATGGCAACCGGCAGCATAACTTGTATATATACGATCCGGAGCGCGCCATACTTAGTTATGCCGGAGAGTTCTTTTGCGGAGACGATGACATAGGCGCTGATGCTGGTGAGAGTGGCTACAAGGTAATAGCAGAGAATAATACTATTATCGTAGACTACGAGGGGAGTAATGTAGGTGTATCGCGCTCACTTTATTTATGGCGTGGCGATTCTCTGGTACTGCTACGTGAATGCTATATTGAAAACGATATGAATGCCAGGGTTCTAAGTTATAGCGTCAATCGGGATACCTGTTTTTCCTGCGGTCTCGCAGAAGTATTCTCAGAGAAAACTAACCAGCAAAGTGCCCGCTACAAAAAATACTGGGACCACTTCTTTGATCTGAAGTAACGTGCTTGTATTATCTCACTACTCAATACCCACTACTCACTACTTCTCAAAAGAGAATAAATAGCCGAGTCCAGAAACTTGCCATTGTAGTACCAGTTCTCTTTGAAGTGACCTTCTTTGATGAATCCATTGCGCTCCAGCAGCTGGATGGAGGCAGTATTATTAGGATTGACATTGGCCTCTACGGAGTGGAGGTTCATACGCTGCCAGCCGTAGTCCAGTATGGTCTGAAGCGCCTCATGCATGTAGCCACGGCCCTGATGATCGGGATGTATGGTATAGCCTATCTCTGCGCGCCAGTGGCCGGCATCTATACGCCAGAAGCCTGCGGTGCCTATGAGCCTGCGCTTGTCGCGCAGCGAGATGCCCCAGACGATACCCTCGCGGTTTTGCTGGGTCTCCTTCAGCCGGTTTATAAAAGCGGATGTAGCCTCTACGGATGCGTCAGGGGCGCGGTCCAGGTAGGCCATGATACGCGGGTCTGAGCGCAGCACATGTATCTCCTGCGCATCTAGATAGCCTATCTCGCGCAGCACGAGGCGCTCAGTCTGCAGTACCGGAAACGGATCGAAGTCTAACGTCAGCATAGGAGGCTGTTATTGTATTATCTCAATACGCAATACCCACTACTCAATACTAGTTATTGAAGAGGAAGTGCATGATATCACCATCCTGTACGAGGTACTCCTTGCCCTCTACGCGCAGCCTGCCTACCTCGCGGCAGGCCGCCTCTGAGCCGTACTTGACGAAGTCTTCGTATGACATGACCTGCGCGCGGATAAATCCTTTCTCAAAATCAGAGTGGATCACACCGGCAGCCTGCGGCGCTTTGAAGCCCTTGTGGATCGTCCAGGCGCGTACCTCCTTGACACCTGCGGTGAAGTAAGTCTCCAGGCCGAGTACTTTGTACGCAGCGCGGATCAGCTTATTGAGGCCGGACTCTTTCAGCCCCATATCTGCGAGGAAAGCATCGCGGTCCTCCTTGGTCTCCAGCTGGGCTATATCAGACTCGATGGCAGCGGAGATGATGATCACCTCGGCGTTTTCTTTGGCCTCCTGTGCAGCCTGGCGTACTTCTTCTACCCACTTATTGCCGGTATTGACATCAGCCTCAGAAACATTGCATACATAGATCACCGGCTTGGCAGTGAGGAGCTGTATGTCTTCTATGAATCGCTTGTCATCATCAGATACCGGAGCGGTACGCGCCGACTGGCCGGTCTCGAGGTGGTTTTTGTAGATAGTGAGTACGTCTATGCCTTTGAGCACTTCCTTGTCACCGGTCTTGGTCAGCTTCCTGAGCTTGTCCAACTTCTTGTCTACAGACTCGAGATCTTTGAGCTGCAGCTCGGTGTCTATTACTTCTTTATCACGGCGCGGATTGACCGAGCCGTCTACGTGTATGATATTAGGATCGTCAAAGCAGCGCACCACGTGTACGATGGCGTCTACCGTGCGGATATTGCCGAGAAACTGGTTGCCCAGGCCCTCGCCCTTGCTCGCGCCCTTCACCAGGCCTGCGATGTCTACGAACTCTACCGTAGTAGGGATCACCTTTTGCGGCTGCACGAGCTCCTCGAGCTTATTGAGGCGCTCATCCGGTACTACTACCATGCCCGTATTGGGCTCTATGGTGCAGAAGGGGAAGTTTGCAGCCTGCGCCTTGCCGGAGCTGATCGCGTTAAATAATGTTGACTTGCCTACATTCGGCAGGCCTACGATACCACATTGGAGAGCCATATCCTGATTTTTTTTGCGCTGCAAAGATAAAATTTGCGGGCACAAGGACTAATGATAGCGGGTGAGTATACTTTAGGATAGTTTTGCCCATAGGGCGGGTCTGGCGCGCTGCTTGCTTTGTCTCGTGATTTACGTGTAAGTTTGCCTCCATGAAAAAGCTCCTCGCCACCTGCTCAGCCCTGCTGATCATAGCTGCCGCCACGGCTCAACAGCCTAAGGCAGCCAGTTCCTTTCCCACACTACAAGAGGAAGGCCCTAAGGTACTCGTAGTCACCGCCCACCCGGATGATGAGACCGGCATGGCCGCTGTGATCTACAAGATCACCCACCACCTCAATGGCACCGTGGACCAATGTGTAGTGACCAATGGCGAGGCGGGCTACAAATACTCTACCCTGGGCAATGAATACTATGGGCTGGACCTCACAGACCCTGCCGTGGGCCGGGCCAACCTGCCACGCATACGCAAGCAGGAGCTGACCAATGCCGGCAAGGTCATAGGCATGCGGCACATCTACTTTCTGGATCAGAAAGACGCGCACTACGGGCTCAATGAGCGCGAGCCGCTGGATACCACTTGGGATGTGCTCAAAGTGACTACCAAACTGCATGAACTGCTCACACAGGAGCGCTACGATTTCGTGTTCTGCCTGCTTCCTACGCCGGAGACACACGGCGGCCACAAGGCTGCCACCATGCTGGCCCTCTCTGCGGTCAAGAGCCTGAAGGTGACAGACCGCCCGGTGATACTGGGTGTGACTGTGTCATCTAAGACGGATACCACTCATACACACTTCGCAGAGCTGAAGCAGTATGAAGAGACCAAGGTGGTGGGAGATACAGCGCTGTACCGCTTTGATGTGTCTACGCCATTTGGCTACCTGGGCAGGCTGAACTATAAGGTGGTGGTGAACTGGGAGATAGCTGAGCACAAATCCCAGGGCACGATGCAGCTGGCTATGAATCAGGGAGACTATGAAAATTTCTGGCTCTTTGCGCTGAATGCGCAGAGCGCTGATGCCAAATGCAGGAAACTATTTGAAGACCTGAAGCGGTCTCCCTACAAGGAGCTGAAATACTGATCAGTGCCCTTGGTATGGATCGCGCTGCGGTAGCTGCAGCAGCTCGCGTATCTTGCGGTCCATCACATACTCTATACCCGGCAGGCCGCCGGCGGATATATAGGCTATCTTGCCATCCAGGCCTATGATCACATTGAGAGGGAATGCTACAGCCTTATACATGCGGACAGCTTCATATGCTTCAGGTATCACTGTATAGCTAAAGGGATGCTTTGCAACAAAGCTATCGGCGATCTCTGGATAGTCAAATGTTGGTGCTATAAAGACAATATCTGTACGGTCCTTATACCTGTCACGCAGACGGTTCAGATCCTCTATCTCATCTATACACGGTTTGCATGTACTAAACCAGAAATTTAACACGATTACTTTTTGTCCTTTCAGCTCAGTCAGGTCGTAGTTTACAGAATCGGATAGCTCAGTGCCTGATATCTCTGGAGCATCATCTCCCACCTTCAGTCCCGTAGCAGGAGCCGATGTACTGGATGATACCACATTGAGGTTGGTGTTATTTTCAGACTTTTTCACTCGCAGCAGGGTAAATTCCTTTATCATGCCCTTATCGTCCCGTACTGGTTTGAATTGATACTCACCAGACATGACCACCTGGTAAAATTCCAGTTTCGTCAGTCTGTGACCTGTGGAATCGCGTATTACAGAGTTTTCATCTACGGCATAACTAGTCTTGGTGACAGTCTGGGCAGAAAGCACATGGCACGCCAATAGTGCAAAGAGTAAGGGGAGCAGGTTTTTCATTCTATCATTAAGGCACTAAGCACACAAATACTACACGGTTTATTCATAGATCGCTCTTACCACTATACTAGCCATCGCGCAGCCGAACACTGCCGGCATGTAGGAGATGGTCCCCACGATTGATTTTTTAGGCCCACCCTCAGTCACGATCATTCGCTTCTCTGCAGGCCGCTCGGCAGACCATACCACCGTTATACCCTTACGGATACCGGAGCGGTGTAGTCTTTTTCTGACATGATACGCCAGTTTACAATTATATGTTACGGCTATATCCGATATTTTGACCTGTGTAGGGTCCACCTTGCTGCCGGCACCCATAGAGCTGGCTACCGGTATGCTATGTTCATAGCATTGTTTTATAAGGTTGGCCTTAGAGGTCAGCGTATCAATACAGTCCGCTACGTAATCAAATTTAGTGCTTTTCAGCAGGTCCGGCGTATTGGTGGGATTGATAAATTCATTAACTATAGTCAGGTTGAGGTCTGGATTAATATCCAGCAGGCGGGCGCCGAGCACCTTTGCCTTAGACTGGCCATCTGTACTGACCAGAGCAGGCACCTGACGGTTCCTATTGCTCGCCTCTACCACATCTGCGTCTACTATGGTCATGTGACCTACGCCAGCGCGGGCTATCATCTCTGCACAGATACCGCCTACACCTCCCAGCCCTACTACCAGTACGTGTGCATCCATTAGCTTCTTTATTGCGTCTTGACCCAGTAGAAGGTCAGTGCGCGTCATCCATTGCGGTATCGACATCGAGGACATTTCAATTTTGTAATACAATTTTAATAAAGGCGTTTATATTTTATAGAGGCAAATTTTAATTTAGACATATCAATCTATCTTGTTGTACAGAAAACGCCATTTGTTAAACATCTTTAAAGCACCTGCCCTATTAATAATGGTGCTGTGGGCGAGCATGTCTTATGCTGGTACAGAATCCTTTGTTATTAAATTGAATCTCAATGATTCAGATAGCTTTCAACTAAAGGTAGATATAGTGCCCCCCCATCTGGACCTGGATAAAGTACGCTTTGTTTTGCCATCCAATGTGCCAGGGTGTATTTCGGAACTGAAAACCGGTAAACTGCTTTCAAAATTGAAAGCGATGGATAAAGATGGTCATGAACTGACCGTAAACCGTCTTTCTATAAATGAGTTTGAGATATCCTCAGCACAAAAGCTGGATCACCTGGAATATACTATACATGATTCTTGGCACTATACCGATCCTGCTATACTTATGCGTCAGCTTGGTACCAGTTTCGTCCGAAATAGGCACTTTATGATCAATTTTCATGCTGTGGTGGGATACCTGGAAGGATATGAGAATGTACCATATCGAATTGAGATAATGAGGCCTGATTCTATGTATGGGCACTCTGCAATTGGACTTGGACCGGCAGGCCGGTTAGATACAGCTGTAGCTACTAGTTATCTGGCCCTTTTGGATAACCCTATAATGTACAACCGTGAAAAGGAGGTAGGTTATATAATAGGTAAGACGCACTACCACATCTGTTTATGGTCGGAGCAGGACTCTGTCAAGGCACGTGACGTGTCCAGAGTATTGCAATCTGTCAGTGAGGGTGCAGATGCCTTCTGCGGCGGGTTTAACGTCAAAGACTATTACTTCCTTATCAATTATGCAGATGCCTTGCACAATGGGGTACGCAAAGAAGATGAGTATGGAGCTGTAGAGCATTCAGCGTCATCTGTTTACTACTTTGCTGAAAGCAGTAATTTGCTTAAAGTGATAAGAGACCTTCAGCTCACCGCCTCTCACGAGTTGTTTCATCTTTTCGAGCCTATCAATATGAAAACAGATATGACCAATAAGCTCAATCTGCGCGCCAAAATGCAGACGGGCAATCTTTGGATATATGAAGGTTTTACAGAGTATTTTTCATTATTGATGCAATACCGCAAGGAGTTGCTTACAGAGCAAGAGTTCATCACTGAGGTCAGGAACAAAATCAGCCTTGCTCAATATTATGAGCCCTACTCACTCACGGAGCAAAGTGAAAAGTGCTATCTGGAAGGTAATGAGCGGGGATATCAGAACTTTTACTACAAAGGTGCTATAATAGCTATGATGCTGGATCTGCGTATTATGAAACTGAGTAAAGGTGAGCAGACACTGGAGTCTGTGATGACTGATATGAAAAATAATAGCCGGACGAACTATGTACTCAAAGATGAAAATGTGATCACAGAAATGGTGAAATACTCGTATCCGGAGGTGCAGGATTTCTTTGACAAGTATGTGAAAGATACGGTAAAAGTAGATTACAACGAATACCTCTCTACGCTCGGATGGAAGTACGAGGCCCAACGCATAGATACCGAGCGTCTCTTTGTCAATGCTCAATATCGATATACCAAAGCGAGCAAAGAATACTATGTAACAAATGTGACACTGGATCAGATCGGTATGCGGGAGGGTGATGTACTTGTAGCTATCAATGGCAAACCTGTGACCAAGGAAAATTTTCAAAGTATGCTGGAGAAATATTCAGATAAGAATTCAACCAAGGATGTTGTCTTTACTATAAAGAGAGGAGGGGAACAGATAGACCTGACTGGCCCGCCACTCACCATCACGCGAAACCAGAAGAACATCATAGCCGTGGAGAAGAAGGTGGATACGGAAAAGAAAACCTACCGCAAGCGCTACTCCTCCGGCGCTCTCCACAAAAATAGAATGTACAAGTAGTGCCTCCGTCTGCTCCGCTGTCTACCACCGCCGCTATCCTGCGCTGCCGCTGCCCGCGCTGCCATGAGGGGCACCTCTTCATACACACCAGCCACTACCATCTCTCCGGCCTGCTGGATATGCCTGACACATGCCCTGTATGTGGCAGGGATATACAGATAGAGCCGGGGTTCTACCTGGGGGCTATGTGGGTCAGCTATCCTATCGTGATGCTGCTGCTCATCCTATCGCTGCTGGTATCTTACCTTGTATGCCGGCTGGACCTGCTGGTGTCCTTTGGCATAGCCTGTGCGCTGCTGCTGGCGGTGCTGCCCCTGATATTGCGGTACTCGAGGGTACTGTTTCTATATTTGTTTGCGCGGGACTGATGCCGGATGCAGATGTGGTGATCACTGACGGGTCATTTGAGCTACAATTTCTATATTGGTTTTCAAACATCAAGCTGGCACAATATGAAAACAGAACTGAACAAGAAACAAGTATGGATCAATCTCAATCAATACCATTTCAATACACTCGTACCTGAGCACCTCTGGGACCATGTGGTCGCATTCTTTGGCGGCGATGATGCTGCTACCAAGGCCTTTGCAGACAAGCTGAGCCGCAAGCATAACTGGCAAATCGACTTTGCGATGCTGGCAGTGCAGGAGTACAAGCGGTTTGTATTCCTGGGGGTGACGGCAGATTTCAGCGTGACTCCATCTAAGGTGATAGATACTGTATGGCATGAGCACATACTTTTCACTAAAGGCTACAGCGACTTTTGCAATGACGTGATCGGCTGTGCATTCAACCATTATCCAGAGCTGCTGCCTCTGGAGGAGCAGACTGCTGCCTACCAGAAGCAATACACGCGTACATTAGCACTGTATGAACATGAGTTTAACAGCTGCCCGCCAGATGATATCTGGGGTGCGCCCAAGTTTGGACGGCGCTACCTTTCGCGCCGCAAGAAAAGAGTAACAACTGTGGATGATAGCTATACCTATGATGATATTCCTCTCTATGCCCTGTTTGGCTCCTCTGATAGTGGAGACGGCGGGACGGGCTTTGAGGGTTTTGGCGGAGGTGATAGTGACGGGGGTGGCGCCGGCAGTGACTGGGGCAGCGACGGAGATAGCAGTGATGGCGGTGACGGCGGCGGTGATGGCGATGGGGGTGGCTGTAGCTCCGGCTGCGGCGGCGGCTGTGGTGGTGACTAGCTATCCATAGCTCCGGCAAAGGTCTGATCTGCCAGCGCTGACATACTCAGGGTGAGGTGTATATCCAGGTCTGTGCTGACCTGTCGGGCCATGTCCTCATCGTATATACGCAGTACGAGGCGGAGGCCCGGCCCGATAGAGCGTGCATTGAGCGCTATCTCCAGATTGGCATAGTCATCATCTATCACGGATATGAGAGCCGCGGCCTTGGTTACATTTACATCTTCCAGTACTGAGAAGGCGCGTGCATTGCCGGTGTAGACGGGGATACCTCTCTGCCTGAGGTGCTCGCTGCGGCTGGAGTTTTCATCTACCTCTACAGCTACTACCTTATGTCCGCGGCGCAGCAGCTCCTCTGCCACGCAGTGGCCTAGCCTGCCCAGCCCGCACACTATGATGTGGCCGCTCTCTGTATAGCGCCTGCGGCCCAGCGAGAGCTGTATGCGCTGCCGTATGATCCGGTCTATGAGTAGGGAGAAGATCATCCATACGCAGACCATAGCACCGAGTATGAGAAAGATATTGACCACCTTGGCCTGTGGCGAGGAGTGAAAGGTAGAGATATCTCCATATCCCACACTGGCTACAGTGACGACCACAAAGTAGCAGGCATCGAGCCATGATAGACCCTCACTATAGTGGAAATAACAGATAGAGAAAGTGACGAGCATGGCAAACATACCGAGCAGCAGCCAGAGCAGCCGGTCTGAGGCGATGCCATGAGGCCTGACCCAGCGCTGTGGCGCATATCGCAGGGTGCGCTGTACAGGCATAGAGAGCGCATCTGCAAAGGCGGTGGCTGCTATCCGGGCAGGATTGAGGATGCGGAGCTGCGGATAGGCTGCCTGGAGGTGAGGCGCTATATTTTCGTTGAATAAAGACACAGTGACCGGTATGCGGCTATCTGTAGCTACGAGCGCCATGAGGTACTGCAGATTGCGGTCATCTTTCTCATCTACCAGGTAGGCCATGCTACATGATGGCAGGTCGGCCCGGCTCAGCTGCTCGGTCAGTAGGCGATAGGTAGCATTGCCATCGGCATCCGCCCGCAGGGAGAAGCCCTGTATATGCCGGCACTGTATGCCACGACTCTGTAGCCGCACCAGTATGCGATGTGCCAGGTGGCCTGTGCCGATGATGATGACTTTTCTGTTTTCCATAGTGATCCTTGGCTGGGATGGCTGTAAAAATAGAATTTAACCGAATATGGTACGGGGCATCGCGAGAGGCAAAATAAAAAAGGGATAGCTCTGCGCTATCCCTTTCAGATATTCTACAGCCCGGTACTATACCAGTGCTTTCTTTACTTCTTCTGCTGCTTCCTTCAGCTGGATAGCTGAGCGGACCTGCAGGCCTGATTTGTCTATCAGTTCTTTTGCTTCCTTGGCATTGGTTCCCTGGAGGCGTACGATGATAGGCACAGGTATATTGCCTATAGACTTGTATGCGTCTACGATACCCTGCGCCACACGGTCACAGCGTACGATACCACCAAAGATATTGACGAGGATAGCCTTCACATTAGGGTCGCGCAGGATGATGCGGAATGCCTTCTCTACGCGCTCTGCATTGGCTGTACCACCTACGTCGAGGAAGTTGGCCGGAGAGCCGCCGGAGAGCTGGATCATATCCATGGTAGCCATGGCCAGTCCGGCACCGTTTACCATACAACCTACGTTGCCATCCAGCTTTACGTAGTTGAGTTCTGCATCGGCAGCTTCGGTCTCGGTAGGGTCTTCTTCATTCAGGTCGCGCAGCGCCAGCAGGTCAGGGTGACGATACAGTGCATTGTCATCCAGGCCCAGCTTACAGTCTACAGCCAGGATCTTATTGTCA
>CAZNDJ010000119.1:0-10750 GCA_964571705.1 uncultured Chitinophagaceae bacterium | reverse complement strand
AGTCATACATCCGGCTCCTATCTATACCATAGCAGTCTGGGTAGCGTATCTGTGGTGCAGAGGATACGATGATGATCTTCTTGGGGTTTAGCCTGTCCAGTATACTCAGGATGCTCTTCTGTAGCGTAGTGCCGCGCACGATAGAGTCATCTATCACCACCAGCGTATCCTTGTCAGACTTCACGCTGCCGTAGGTCACATCATACACGTGAGACACCATCTCATCGCGGCTCGAGTCGTCAGAGATAAAGGTGCGCATCTTCACATCCTTCACCGCCGTCTTCTCTATACGCAGTTTCCAGCGGATCAGCTTCTCCAGCTGTTCGGCGTTCATATTAGGGTTCTGCTGTATCGCCTTCACCTTCTCTGAGGTCAGGTGGTTCTCCACGCCCTTGATCAGGCCGTAGAATGCTACCTCTGCGGTATTAGGGATGAAGGAGAACACCGCGTTCTCCACATCATTATTCACAGCTGTGAGTATCTGTGGTACGAGCAGCTTGCCCAGTTCCTTGCGCTCTGCATAGATCTCCTTGTCCGTACCGCGGCTGAAGTAGATCCGCTCAAAGCTGCATGCCTTGCGCTCCTGCGGCTCGAGGATCATCTCTTCTTTCACACGGCCATCCTTTTTGATCACCAGCGCGTGGCCTGGCTTTATCTCCTTGATCGAGTCAAAGTTCACATTGAAAGCCGTCTGTATGCACGGCCGCTCTGATGCCACCACTACGATCTCCTCATCCTGGTAGTAGTATGCCGGGCGGATGCCATTAGGATCGCGCAGGACAAAGGCATCTCCATGCCCTATCATGCCCGCCATCGCAAAGCCCCCGTCAAAGTTCTTGGCCGCGCGGGTCAGGATGCGGCGTACGCTCATCTCCTTGATGATAAAGTCCGTGATCTCCTTATTGCCGTAGCCCTGGTCTTTGTATTTGTCAAAGATCACCTGCACCTCTGCATCGAGGAAGTGGCCTATCTTCTCCATCACCGTAATGGTGTCGCTGCGCTCTACCGGGTGCTGGCCCAGCTGGATCAGGTTGGCAAAGAGCTCGTTTACATTGGTCATGTTAAAGTTGCCCGCTATGGCCAGGTTGCGCGTCATCCAGTTGTTTTCCCTCAGGAAAGGATGGCAGTTCGTATCGCTGTTCTTGCCATAGGTGCCGTAGCGCAGGTGCCCCAGCAGCAGTTCTCCCATGAATGGTACATTCTCCTTGTACCATTTGGCCTCCGCTACCGGGTCGTCAGAGATTTTACGGTTGGCCGGGAAGTGGGAGAAGATATGCTCGTAGATCTTGGCTATAGACTGCTGGTGCGTAGAGCGGAATCGGTCTATAAAGTGTGTGCCGGGCACCGGGTCCAGCTTGATAGCGGCTACTCCGGCGCCGTCCTGTCCGCGGTTGTGCTGCTTCTCCATCAGGAGGTACAGCTTATTCAGCGCGTAGGCCGGCGTACGGTATTTTTCTATGTAATAGTCGAGAGGCTTAAGGAGCCGGATGAGTGCTATTCCGCACTCGTGCTTGATGGCATCACTCATGGATGGGGGAGGTAAGGCGCAAAAGTAAACCAAGCACCTGACACCCGCAAGGCTTACCGCAGCCTGTCAACACTTTTTACCAGTTCTTCATCCTTGCGGATATAGAACATGGCTGTGAAAATGAGCACAATAGCTATAAGCGGAGACAGATTGCCAAAGTAGAAATACTGGTCAAATGTAGACGGGGACACAGACCAGTGATAGTACACATAGCAAAAACTGAACAGCAGTGGCAACACGCTCAACCAGCAGAGCGCGATCTGCAGCGGGCGGCGCTTGTACAGGAAGATGGTGATGAGATTTAGCACGATAGCTGCGATAGCGGCATCCAGTGGCAATAAGACAAAATAGTGACCGATGACAGGGAAGTTCACGTTTTTGGAGAAAACGAGATTGGTGATATACAGGTAATTGGCTGCCTGGTTTATCTCCACCTTGACGACCGGGGCAAAGATATAACCTACTATCACCAGGATAGAGAGAATGAGGAAGATGGTCTGTTTGCGCTGTATCATGGGCGATGTTCGTTTAGCAGGCTGCAAATATGTCAATTGTCCGCCAAAAGCCGGATGAATAGCCAATAAAATAGAAAAGGCACTGGCGCGGCATCTTTTTTGCCCTTATCTTAGAGCCTATGGATATTGAGGCACTGCGTGACTACTGCCTGGCCAAAAAGGGTGCCGAAGAAGGATTTCCCTTTGACAGTGACACACTGGTTTTTAAGGTGATGGGCAAGATGTTTGCCCTGACCTCGCTCTCGCAGCGCCCGTTTTGCGTCAACCTCAAAATGGACCGCGACAAGGTAGGTGAATACCGCGAGCGCTATGAAGACGTACAGCCCGGCTGGCATATGAGCAAGACCATGTGGAACACCGTCTGCTTTGACTCCGGCACGATACCGCGGCGCGAGCTGCTCTGGATGGTAGACCACTCCTATGATGAGGTAGTAAGCGGTCTCACAAAAAAACTGCGAAATGAACTTGAACTGTTATAACTTTGCAATATGGTACTAATCGTTTTAGCCGGATTTTGCTTTGGGCTCTACAATCTGGCCGTGTCAAATAACATCACACCATGGAGGTGGGTAGCACGCTATGTGGGTACCTTCATGTTATCCTTCCTGGCTATTACTTTTATCACTACCATGGTGATCGTATTCAGCAGCGTGGATCCTAACAATCTGATAAAGGACAAGGACTTTATCAAAAGGGTAAACGAGACTGCTGCCAGCATGATCCCCTTCGTATTTCTCTATGAGTTTGGGCTCTTCTTCTTTTTCAGGCAGAGGATACTGAAGTATGTGCGCGGCCTGGATGAGGCTGACCGCATAGCCAGCATGCCTACCCCATCCAAGCCAGAGAAGGAAGACAAGGACCTCTCCTATTTCAGATAAATGACCCCTGATATCACGATAGTCGGCCAGGGCATATGTGGCTCTCTGCTGTCGTGGACTCTGATACAGCGCGGCCTCTCGGTCCGCGTATATGACACTGGCTCTCACCTCTCTGCTACAGCTGCTGCTTCCGGCCTGCTCAATCCTATCACTGGCAAGCGCTACGTGAAATCATGGATGGTGGATGACCTGATACCTGTAGCAGAAAAGACCTACGCCACTATAGGTCAGATACTCTCCACGCAGGTCTACACCCCCATGCCTATCTACAAGTTGCTCGGCTCCATACGCGAGCAGAATGACTGGAGCGCCCGCACCACAGATACAGCCTACCAGCAGTACCTCTCTGATACGACGCTGCACCAGCTCAAAGAAGACTGGCTCATCAATGACTTCGGCGCCTTTGCCATACAGGGCGGTGGCATCGTGCATACGCCATCCTTTCTGGCCCGCTATCGTGACTACCTGCGCAGCAAGGAGCTGCTCTGCGAGGAGAGCCTGACACAGGAGCAGGCACTCGGCATGAGTGGGCGTGTCATCTTCTGCGATGGCTACCGCTCTGCACGCGAGGGTATCTTCACCACACTCCCCTGGCAGATCGTAAAGGGTGAGTACCTGCTCATCCGCATGAGCGATTTCTATGACGACCGTATAGTAGGGGGCGATACGACCATCTCCCCCGCCGGGCAGCCGGGCCTCTGGTATGCCGGCGCTACCTATCAGTGGCACTATGAGACGGTAGCACCTACTGCCCAGTATCGTGAGGAGGTCATAGAGAGCCTGCATCAGATGCTGCGCGTACCCTTTGAGGTAGTACACCATGGTGCGGGTGTGCGCCCCTCTACCAGGTACCGCAGGCCCTTCCTAGGCTTCCATCCGCAGCATCCGCATATCGGCATCTTCAATGGTATGGGCACCAAGGGCATGTCCCTCGCGCCATACTGGTCGGAGCGCTTTGCGGCCCACATCGCAGATGGTACACCGCTGCCCGATGAGGTGGACATGGCAAGACAATTAGTGGTTAATCCCGCATAAATTATATTTGCGCCCACAGGTAGAGCTGCAATATTTTGCGGCTTCACAAGGACTCAAAACAGCTCACAACCAAATGACAGTCGCCGACCTCCACATACTCTACGAAGACAACCACATCATAGCGGTCAATAAACCCGCAGGGATGCTCGTGCAGGGAGACAAGACAGGCGATGAGACCCTCGGCGATATCGTGAAGCAATACATCAAGGCTAAATACGAAAAGCCCGGTGAGGTATTCCTCGGTATCGTACACCGCATAGACAGGCCGGTGAGCGGCCTCGTGCTCTTTGCCCGCACTACCAAGGCGCTCCAGCGGCTCAATGAGATGTTTCAAAAGCGCGAGATACAAAAGACCTACTGGGCCATAGTGCAGAGCGCACCCGCGCAGGAGCAGGGTGTACTGGTAGACTGGCTGCGCAAAAACGAAGAGAAGAACGCCTCCTACGTCTACGCCGAGGGCACCAAAGGCGCACTCCGCTGCGAACTCGAATACAAGCTCCTGGCCAGCTCGGACAACTACTACCTGCTGGAAGTAGACCCCCACACCGGCCGCCACCACCAGATACGCGTGCAGCTCTCACACATGGGCTGTATCATAAAGGGTGACCTCAAGTACGGCGCCAAGCGCTCTAACCGCGATGGCTCCATCTGCCTCCACGCGCGCGCCATAGAGTTCATCCATCCCGTCAAAAAGGAAGCGATACAGATCACTGCCCCCGTACCGGAAGACAACCTCTGGAAGGCCTTTGAAGAGATGGCCGCCAGCGGCCGCTAGACCAGCAGACTAATGATCGCTTCGTTCTTCGCAGCCGCATCCGCATAGAATCCCTGCACATCTCTGAAAGCCTCTATCAGTTCATCGGCTTCGTCGTCGGTATCCCAGCCAGGGTAGACCTCCTCCTCCGTCATCAGCGCGGGGCTGAAGCGCTCCTGCAGGCTGGCAGGTTCTATCGTGGCGAGCATCTGCTGTAGCTCAGCCACCTGCTGTGGCCTGAGGTAGTGCGCCGGCCCATATCCAAAGTCCTGCCGCTCATCCACTGCCTGCCCGCTGAAAAAGATCCGCGACATAGGGTGCTCCGTACAGCCCGCTATAGAGGAACCCGTCAGAAGGAATAAGATCCCATCCCAGGCTTTGTCTATATCTATCATGCGGTCTTGGAGTTCCTCGCGGTCGAGCATCGCCTCGAGGTGGCTGCTATCCTCCAGGCAGGAGTGCAGCGTTCTTTCATCTACTCTGATCAGGTACAGCAACATACTCATAAGCAGAAGATCTAGGTGAATAAATCCTCAGTAAGGTACGGATACTATTTATCAATAATAAATTCTTTTTGTTAAAGTTGAAGACCCTCGAAACCTGTGTTTAATGCTGGGATCATGCCCTCGCTGCCGTCAGAAAAAGGATGTTAGGCTCTTTGATCAAAGTCCTCCCATCAGGGAGAATTTAGGAGGGTCTACTCCTGATAGTAGACCCGCTTCACCCGCGCGGAGATACCGGTCAGTATCTCATACGCTATCGTGCCCGCAGCCTTGGCCACCTCCTCCACTCTCGGCCTGCTGCCAAAGACGATCACCTCATCGCCCTCCCGGGCATCTATACCGGTGATATCTATCATGGTCATATCCATGCATACATTGCCTATGATCGGTGCCAGCTGGTTGCCTATCAGCATGTGGCCGGTACCATTGCTCAGGCGGCGCTCCAGGCCGTCTGCATAGCCTATGCCTACTGTCGCTATGGTCTTGTCAGTATCTACACGGCCTACACGGCCATAGCCTACAGAGTCGCCGGCCTTTACGTGCTTGATCTGGGAGATGGTCGTCTTCAGCGTAGACACAGGCAGCAGGCGCGACTGGATAGCCGGGGTAGGGTCCAGGCCATAGAGGCCTATGCCCAGGCGCACCATATCATACTGCGCAGAGGTGTGGCGCGAGATGCCGCTAGAGTTGAGGATATGCCGGATGATAGGATAGCCAAAGGCCGCACAGATCCGTCCGCTCATCTGCTCAAAGGAAGCTATCTGCCCACGGGTGAACTCGTCGTACTCCGGCGCCTCACTGGCCGCGAGGTGGGAGAAGATAGAGGCGATCTCTATGCACTCAGACTTTTTGATCTGCTCTATCAGCGGCGGTATATCCTGCATCTCAAAGCCGAGGCGGTTCATACCCGTCTCCAGCTCTACGTGTATCTTATATTTCGCTGTGGCAGACTTGCGCTTCAGTTTGAGTATCGCTACAAATTTATCCAGCAGCGAGAGGCTGTAGATATCCGGCTCCAGCCCATGCGTGATCATCGCCTCAAAGCTGCGCTCCTCCGGGTTCATCACCATGATGGGCAGCGTGATGCCATTCTTGCGCAGCTCTACGCCCTCATCAGCATAGGCCACGGCCAGGTAGTCCACCCGGTTAAACTGCAGCACATTGGCTATCTCATAGCTGCCGCTGCCATAGCTGAAGGCCTTAACCATGGCCATGAGCTTTGTCTCCGGACGCAGCAGTGACTGATAGGTCTTCAGGTTATTGACCACTGCATTGAGGTTGATCTCCAGTACGGTCTGGTGGGCCTTCTTCTCCAGTAGCTTGGCTATCCGCTCAAACTCAAACTGGCGTGCCCCTTTCAGCAGTATCACCTCATCATGCAGTGCCGTAGTGTCAAACTCCTTGAGCATCTCCTCTGTGCTTTTATAGCAGATCAGCTCTGCCACACTGCTCTGCTCAAAGACCTTCCGCTCACGGGTGATAGACGGGCCGATGCCTATGAGGCGGTAGATGCCGTTTTGCTTCAGCAGCTTGGCTACCTCTGTGTAGAGGTCCAGCTCGCTGCGGCCACTTTGTAATATATCTGACAGAATGATCGTCTTGCGCGGGTGCTGGTTTTGCTGCCGTAGGAAGTCTATGGCGATCCGCAGCGACTCAAAGTCTGAGTTATAGCTATCGTTTATGAGCGAGCAGTTATTGATCGCGTCGCGCATCTCCAGGCGCATAGCTATGCGGGTCAGCAGGCGCATGCGTGCACGCAGCATGGCGAAGTCCTTGCCCATCACCAGCAGCGTACAGGCGCAGTGCAGGGCATTCTCCACCGAGGCCTTGTCTGCAAAGGGGATCTCAAAATCAAAGTCCTGCCCGTGGTACTGTGC
Source organism: uncultured Chitinophagaceae bacterium (assembly GCA_964571705.1). Classification (GTDB taxonomy): domain Bacteria; phylum Bacteroidota; class Bacteroidia; order Chitinophagales; family LD1; genus UBA1941. The sequence goes on along the minus strand of CAZNDJ010000119.1, from coordinate 3,660 downwards.
AGAGACATAAGAGTGGTTATTCTGCTGCAGGATGGAGGTGACGCGCACATCCGCATCAGAGTGCTGCGACCAGGTGAAGACCGGGATCGCGTCTGCGCCCTTCAGCCCGTTTATCTCCGTGATAGCCTGGTTCACATCTGCGTGGTCTTTGCAGTAGATGAGGCGGTCCACTTTGGTAAAGAGCTTCAGCTTCTCCTTCGCCTTATGTTTCAGGTTGAGGAAGCCCTCATTGTGCGCCTCACCCACATTGGCAAAGATGCCCAGCGTAGGCTGTATGATGCGTGCCAGCTTATCCATCTCATCGCTCTCAGAGATGCCCGCCTCTATGATGGCCAGGTCGTGCTGGTCGCTCATCTGCCAGAGCGAGAGCGGCACACCTATCTGCGAGTTGTAGCTCTTGGGGCTGCGCACGATCTTGTAGTCTTCATTCAGCAGCTGGTAGAGCCACTCTTTGATGATGGTCTTGCCATTGCTGCCGGTGATACCTATCACCGGGTATTGAAATTTGCTGCGATGGTACCCCGCCAGCTTTTGCAGCGCAGCGATGGTATCTTTTACTACTATAAAGTTGACACGAGGATAGCGCTCGGCCCAGTCGGCCTTGGTCACGACAAAGTTCTGTACACCGCGCGCCGTCAGCTCGGCTATGAACTGATGCCCATCCTGCCGCGCACCCGGCAGCGCAAAGAAGAGGCTCGTGTCCGGGTACTGTGTACGCCTGCTATCCAGCAGCAGGTGCTGTATGACCTTGTCCTCTCCGGCTCCTGCGTGCAGTTTGCCTCCGGCCGCCCTGGCCGCCTCCGCTATAGTATATCCTTTGTTCATCCCGACAGGTGCAAATCTAACGTATTCCGCTGTTTTAAATTTTGGACGCAATACAGACAGTTGCGCACACATTGGGACTATCATATCCCTCCGGCGGCTGTTAATGTCTCGCCTTCGCAAGAGGTTTCGAGAGACCCTTATATTCTTCCACACCAGGTCGCCGGCCCCCCCATATTTTATCCCATAAACACCGTACCTTGCACACGCTAAAAATACTCCCCTATGGCGCTGCGCGACCGTATCAATAGAAACAGAAATACCATAGATATAGGCCTGGACCATGGCGCCCAGGAGGGCCGCCAGCGCACGGTCAATCTCGATGGCTCCTACAATATCCGCAAGGTGACCGGAGACCGCATAGACTTTGACCTCTATCACTGGCTGCTCACTACCAAGTGGAAGAACTACTGGATCACGGTCTTCCTCTTCTACGGCGGAGTCAATCTTTTCTACGCTATCGTCTACTACCTCTGCGATGCAGAGGGCATCAATGGTGTCTCCGGCGTGAGCGGCATCAGCAAATTCATGCAATGCTTCTTCTTCTCCAGCCAGACCTTCACTACGGTGGGCTACGGTGCTATGTATCCGGTAGATGTATTTAGCAGCTGGATGGCCTCGCTGGAGGCTTTTACGGGGCTCATGGGTTTTGCCGTACTCACGGGTACCCTGTATGGCCGCTTCTCAAAGCCTAAACCGAATATGAAATTTGGCCGCAACCTGATCATCGCGCCGGTAGGCGAGCTGACAGGCCTGCAGTTCATCTTTGCCAATCAGCGCTCGTCTAATATCATGGACCTCGAGGCCACGGTCAACTTTAGCTGGGTAGACAAGAACACACCTGACGGCCTTCGCCGCTTCAAGCAGCTCAACCTGGAGCTGAGCAAGATCGCCATGTTTCCCCTCAGCTGGACCATCAATCATATCATAGACGACCAGAGCCCGCTCTATGGCATGACAGAGGCAGATATGAAGGACCAGGAGATAGAGGTCTTCATCACGCTGCGCGGCTATGACGAGACCTACGCACAGACCATCTATATCCGCATGTCCTACACCTGGCGCGACCTGATCTATGGGGCCAAATTCCAGAAGCCATTTTATGTGGGCGCTGACGGCCGCATGGTCATGGACCTACGCAAAGTAGGCAGCTATGACCTGGTGGAGCTGCCCAAGCGTGTGATACCTATAGACCCTCCGGCTGCGCCCTATGAGATAGAGGGTGAGATGCTGGATCTGTGATGTACCTTTTCAAAACCGGGATAGCAGAGTGAGCAGCGAATCCCGATCTGTGAGGTGATATACCTGAAAGCCTAATGCTGCTGCTGCATCCGTATTTTCCTGCTTGTCATCGATAAATAAAGAACGCTGCGGATCTATGCCTGCATGGTCTATGATATGCTGGTAGATGTGGCTCTCGGGCTTGCGGGTGCGGAGCTCATGAGAGTAGTAGGCATGGTCAAAATAGCTGCGCATATCGGGCGCCTGAAGATGACTACTGACATAGCGGTCTATATCTGTGAGGTGTATCTCGTTGATATTGCTCAGCGCATAGACCCGGTACCGGTGCCGCAGCTCCCGCAGCCGGTCAAATTTGGCTGAAGGGTAATGATATAGTATCGCATTCCAGGCCTGGTCTATCTCTGTATCCGAGACGCTGTGACGCAGGTATGGCCGCAGCGCCTCCCGAAACTCTGCCGAACTGATATCGCCACGCTCATAGCGGCTGAAAAGGTGATCCTGGTGCGTATAGGTGATGAGCTCACTGAAGTCACGCGCGGCGATCTGCCGGAAGGCGGCGATCATCACATCGTAGTCTATATCAATGATCACATTGCCGAGGTCAAAGATGAGTGTGTCTATGCCTGACGGATCTATGGGTGTACTCATACCGCGCGAAGCTGCCGATTATTTCTTGCTTTTAGAAGGTGCGCTTTTTTTAGCTGGCAGTCTCTTCTTTGGCAGAGCGGGCTTGCCCTCCCGGCTCTCCACCGGGCCGTAAGACTCTACTATGCGGATGATCTCTTTGAGGTGCTTCTGCTTTTTGGCCTCGCGGCGCTCACGGCTGTAGGCGGTATGGTACTGATGGTTTCGCAGAAAGTCGAGCTGGATCTGATTCCACACCTTCTCATCTTTCATATTCATATACACCTTTAGCTCGTCAAAGAGCGTCTTGGCTATATCCCTGAAATCATCCCGGCCCAGATAGTCGAGGTCTGCATCGCAGATGATGCGCTCCAGCTGTGTGCGCGGCGACTGCGGTATCTTGGTAGCCATGATCATGCCCTCTATGAGCCCGATCTCCCTGCGGCCAAAGCCAAAATCAGGCAGCATGGCACGTGCCAGCTCACAGCCGGCCTCCTCATGATTTTTGTAGTGCGTGATGAAGCCTGCATCGTGAAACATGGTGGCTATCTTGAGAAGGTTTAGCTCCTCTGGAGATATATGCTCACTGCGGGCGATCTGCAGGGCAGCCCCATAGACATCACGCGTATGGTGCAGGCCGTGATAGAAGAGGTCCTTGGGTAGCCGCTGGTCCAGTGTGTCCGTGATAGCCCGTTCAGCGCTTTTGTAGTCAGGTACAGTTTGCTTCATGCACTATATCAGTGGTCTGAATATAACAATAAATAGCCTGCCGGCCTCCGGCAGCTACCACTATAGACGCTGAGTCATGCCATAATCCTTCTATGGGCAGGCTGCAAAGATGACCAAAGGATATCTAGATAGGCGAGTAGAGGTCTTCAGCTATCTTCATATAGTTGCCACGCAGGGGTGGCTTGGCAGTGTAGAGATGCGGATATTTGCGGGCATCGGCGCGAAACCACTTCATCTGCTCGT
>CAZNDJ010000118.1:0-10759 GCA_964571705.1 uncultured Chitinophagaceae bacterium | reverse complement strand
ACTTCTGCTATGCTGCGCTGAATAAGGTATCCCGCTCCTTTGCAGTAGTCATCAATCAGCTGCCGGCAGAACTGCGCGACCCGGTCTGCGTGTACTACCTCGTGCTGCGTGGCCTGGACTCTGTAGAGGATGATATGCTTTACCCTGCGGAGCTGCGCCTGCCGCTGCTGCGTGAGTTTCATACCAAGTGTGTGGAGGACGGCTGGCAGCTCAAGGGCGTGGGCGACTCTGACGACTACCGCGTCCTGCTGGCAAACTTTGACAAAGTAGTACGTGTCTTCAAATCCCTCAAGATAGACTACCAGCAGGTGATACTGGCCAGCACCAAGAAGATGGGCAATGGGATGGCAGACTTTGCCGAGCGCAAGCTGGTGACGTTGCATGACTATGACCACTACTGCCACTATGTGGCGGGTATCGTGGGTATCGGCCTTTCGGGACTATTCTCTGCCTCCGGTATAGAGAGCGCTGCGCTCAAGGATCAGCTCAAGCTGTCTAACTCTATGGGCCTGCTGCTGCAGAAGACCAATATCACCCGTGATTACTATGAGGACCTGAGCCTCGGCCGCAGCTTCTGGCCCAAGGAAATATGGGGCAAGTACACCCACCGCCTCGAGGAGCTGATGCAGGATCCGACCTCTGCCGAGAGCCGTGCCTGCCTCAATGATCTGGTAACCGATGCGTTACAGTATGTAGGTGATTGCATTGATTATCTGAGCCTTATACGCCATCCACAGGTATTCCGCTTCTGCGCTATACCGCAGGTGATGGCTATAGCCACCTTGGCCAAGATCTACAACAACCCTGACGTGTACCGTGAGGTGGTCAAGATCCGCAAGGGTATCGCCGCGGTGCTGATGCTGCATACCACTGACATGGAGAGTGTGCACAAGGTGATGGAGAAATTTGCCAATGACATCCTGAAAAAGCTGGACAAGAACGACCCGCACTACGACCTGACCAAGGAGCGCTGCCATACCATCATAGCCAATCTCCACAAGATCCGCTACAAGAGTAAGATACAGCCTATGGAGGAGATCGACCTGCAGAAAGCGGTACTGTTTTAATTGACAATTGAAAGTTGAGAATTGACAACTGATAAGACATACGATATCTGCGTGATAGGTGCCGGTGTGGCTGGTGCCTCGATAGCTGCCTATCTCGGCAGGCATGGTTTCCGCGTAGCGGTGGTGGAGAAAGATATGCGTGAGCAAGACCGCATAGTAGGTGAGCTGATGCAGCCCGGCGGTGTGACTCAGCTGGAGCAGATGGGCCTCAGCCAGGCGCTGGAGGGCTATGATGCACAGCCGATCACCGGCTATGCCCTCTTCCTGCGTGACCAGCATTTCTCCATAGCCTATCCCGGTGCTCAGACAGGCCGGGGCCTGCGCAATGGCAAGCTGCTGCAGGCGTTGCGTGCAGAGCTGCTGTCGCAGAAAAATATCACTGTACTGGAGGGCAATGCTGTCAGCCTCACTGAGGCAGATGGTACCATATCCGGCGTGCAATATATCCCTAAGGGTGCCGATGCCACCTCTGTCGTGTCTGCACCGCTGACCATCGTGTGTGATGGCATGTTCTCCGCCTTCCGCGAGAAGCTGTCTGACACGACCAAAACGGTGAGCAGCTACTTTCTCGGCCTGCTGATGAAGGACTGTGAGCTGCCGTTTCCCGGTCACGGGCATGTGATAGCGGCAGATCCCAGCCCTGTGCTGGTGTACCCGGTATCGTCAGAGGAGACGCGCGTCTTGATAGATTTCCCCTCAGACCAGGCACCACGCAAGGGTGAAGAACTGACCCAATACCTCCGAGATACCATCGGCACACAGATGCCGGAGCAGATCCGGCCAGCCTATCTCCGTGCGGTGGAAGAAGGCAAATTTCGCGTAATGCCTAACCACCTGATACCTGCCAATCCACGACTGAAAGCAGGTGCCGTACTGGTAGGCGACTCCCTCAATATGCGCCATCCCCTCACCGGTGGCGGCATGACGGTAGCGCTCACAGACGTGCACAATCTGGCCGACAGGCTGATATCTATCCGCGGCAGCTTTACGCAGGAAAATATAGAAACAGCGGTGGCGGCCTTTTACGAGACACGCTATGCAGATAATGCCAGCATCAATATCCTGGCCGATGCACTCTATAAGGTAATGAGCGATCCGGACCTCAAAGAAGCCTGCTACAGCTATCTGCAGCAGGGCGGCAAAAAGTCTGAGGTGCCCCTCTCCCTGCTCTCTGCTATCAATAGGGACAGCAATAAGCTGATCCAGCATTTCTTTGCCGTGGCGGTGCATGGTGCGCGTAGGATCATCCTGCCCCGGCCCACTCCGGCCAATATCAGCCGCAGCTACCGCATGATCCGCAATGCCGTGCATATCATCTCCCCGCTGGTGCTGAGCCAGCGGCCGGGCATGTTTACCAGGGCCACTTTCAGCGTGGCCGAAAAGGTTTTTGCTTAGTGAACTTACCTGCATTGTCTATCAAACTACCGATGATCCTCATATTTGGCTTTCAGGCAATTGTCTGTGTGAGAGCGAAAACCTATTTTTGCGCGCGATGACAGAGGAAGAAGGTCAGATCATTTCGGGTTTCTCGAAACTCAACAAGCGCGATAAGATAAAATGGATAGCTAAAAACTTCCTTTATGCCAATCCTATCGAGGTACTCAACGAGTTTGCCGGATTCTGGCATGACAATATAGAATCGCAGAAGCTGCTCGACGGCTTTAGCGAAAACACGATCGCCAATTTCCCTATCCCTTTTGGTATCGCGCCTAACTTCAAGATCAATGACAAGGTCTACGCCGTGCCGATGGTCACAGAGGAGAGCTCTGTAGTAGCAGCTGCCTCCAATGCAGCGAAGTTCTGGCTGACGCGTGGTGGCTTCAAAGCCACAGTGCTCTCTACGGTCAAGATCGGTCAGGTACACATCATCTATAAGGGTGACAAGGATAAATTCATTGCCTATTTCAAAGAGATAAAGGCACGACTGATAGAAGGTGTAAAACCTATCACCAGCAAGATGGAAGCCCGCGGTGGAGGGGTCAAGGACCTCGAGCTGATAGACTTCTCTCACATCGAGCCAAACTACTACCAGATACGCGGCTACTTTGAGACCGTAGACAGCATGGGCGCCAACTTTATCAACTCCTGCCTGGAGGAGTTTGGTGCGCTGCTCAAGGATATGGTGGACGAGAGTCCCATCTTCACTCCTACAGAGAAAGATATCGAGATCGTAATGTGTATCCTCTCAAACTATACACCAGACTGCGTGGTACGCTGCGAGGTCTCGTGTAAGGTAGAAGAGCTGGGCACCTTTGAGGGTGGCAAGATGAGTGCGCAGGAATTTGCGGAGAAGTTTCGCAGGGCGGTGACCATCGCTACCATAGACCCATACAGAGCGACTACGCATAATAAAGGCATCATGAACGGTATCGACTCCGTAGTGATCGCCACGGGCAATGACTTCCGCGCTGTGGAGTCCTGCGCACATACCTACGCTAGTCGTGACGGCCAGTACCGCAGCCTTAGCGACTGTACTATCAAGGATGGCATATTCACCTTTGGCATGACCATGCCGCTGGCTATCGGTACCGTGGGCGGTCTCACATCCCTGCATCCACTGGCCAAGCGCTCGCTGGAGCTGCTGGGCAATCCTAATGCTAAAGAACTGATGGCCATCATCGTGACCGTAGGCCTCGCGCAGAACTTCGCCGCTGTGCGCTCCCTGACCACTACCGGTATACAGAAGGGCCATATGAAGATGCACCTCACCAATATCCTCGCGCAGTACCAGGCCACAGATGCTGAGGCTGAGAAAGCGAGGGTCTACTTTGAGGATAAGACGATCTCCGTATCGTCAGTACGCGACTATCTCGAAACGCTACGAAAGAGCAGCTAGTGCAGCATACATCTGACCAGCACCACTATTACGGCCACGGCAAACTCATGCTGACCTCCGAGTATTTTGCGCTGGAGGGAGCTAAAGTGCTGACGATACCTGTACAGTTCGGCCAGCATCTACGAGTGAAAGAACTGAGCGGGCAAGGCAACACGCTCTACTGGGTAGCGCTAAATCACCTCAAAGAACCATGGCTGCACCTGACCTTTGACAAGCAGACGCTGCAGTGCATCAATACCGATAGCAAAGAAGCCCGCACACTCTCACAGATGCTCCAGCAGGCGCGACTGATGAATCCGTCCTTTCTGAATAACGATACCGATATAGCCGTAGAGACCAGTCTCGAGTTTCCTAATGAATGGGGCCTTGGCACCAGCTCTACGTTGGTCTATTGCCTGTCTGCATGGGCAAGCGTGGATGGTGTGGGGCTGCTACAAGCTACGATGGGCGGCTCGGGCTATGATGTGGCCGTAGCGGGCAGCGATGAGCCGATAGTCTACACACTGAAGAATGGCAAAGCCTCATGGGAGCAGGTACACTTCCTGCCGCCTTATGCAGAGCAACTGTACTTCGCTTATACAGGCAAAAAGGTCACGTCCTCTACCAGTATCGCCTCCTACCGCGAGCGTATCAAAGCCAATAAGGAAGCCGTGATATGGCTCAGCAACCTGACCGACAGCATGCTCCAAAGCCAGACGCTGGACAAGATGGAGCAGATCATCCGCGAGCATGAGGCTATCGTATCTGAGGCGCTCCAAACGCATACGATCAAGTCGCAGTTATTCGCCGACTACTGGGGTGAGGTGAAGTCTCTCGGCGCCTGGGGTGGTGATTTTGTCCTGTTGACGCACAGGGGACCAGAGGAGGAGCTACTCTCCTATCTGCAGGGCAAAGACATCTCTGTAGTGATGCGGTATGATAAGATGCTGTATAAAAAGACTTGAGACGTTAGACGCTAGACATGAGACAATGCACTAGCTAAGCTTCCCTTTTTCTTGCGAGAAATCAAACCCATACTTCTCCTCCAGCGCTTTCATCTTAGCTATATATTTCTCTTTAAACTTCTGATGTGCCTCGCTGTCGGGATTGCGTACGCGGTGATTGACAGCGGTGGTGATCTCGTCTATCTCTTGGAGCAGATCTTGATCTTTCGCAGGGATAAAGGTCTTTACCAGTTGCTCCCATACATAGTCTATCGCGAGCTTATTGGGATGCAGCATATCATCGGCAAAGAACCTATAATCGCGCAGCTCATCCATCACGATCTCGTAGGCGGGGAAGTAAAACGTTTGCGGATACTTCTGCGTGAGCTGATAGATGGCATCATGCAGGCGGCCTTTGCTCACTGAGTTTTCAAAATGGCCGAAGGCGAAGTAGCGCACGGGGCTGACTGTCAGTACTACTTTCACAGCAGGATTGACCTGCCAGAGTGACTCCAGACTTTGCGATAGCAAGCGTACGATCTCCTCTGTCGCGAGCATCTCAAAGTCAAACTCCTTTGCCGGTATCTTGTGGCAGTTTGAGACGATGCGCTGAGTGCCTTTTAGTTTGAAAACGTGTGATGTACCAAAGGTGAGGAATAGTACGGTCGCCTGCTTTAGTTTCTCAGATGAGAGCTGTAGCCTTTCATTGATAGCGGCCACTGTCTCTTCTTTGTCCGTCAGGGAGAAGCTGCCATGATGATCGAAAGAGTGATAGCGCTCCTCGTGCTTCACTAGCTCATCGGCGCTATAAGGTTTTGCCGACAGCAGGTGGTTTAAGGCTGTGGCTATGGAGCCGGGATTGTACTGCTGGCCAAAGGGATTGATGTCCGTATCAAACCTATACTGCGCAAAGTACCTGCCTATATGCTCGGAAAAGCACGAGCCTATGGTGACAAGGCGGTCCTTGTGGCTGAGGCTGAAAGGTGCCCGTGGCAGCGGTATGATGGTGCGGAATGACTGTGGCATCGGAGGGCTGAAAATAGCGGATTTTTCGCAGGTAAAACGGTGGATAATAAGCGCCTGGCCGCTGATAAAAATCTTTTCCCCTTTTCCTCAAATTACCTTACGTTTGCGCCGTCTTTTATTTCACCATTTTATCAATCAAAATATCATGAAAATAACCGTAGTAGGTGCAGGTGCAGTAGGTGCTACCGTAGCTGACAATATCGCAAGGAAGGAACTCTGTGAAGAGCTGGTGCTCGTGGACATCAAAGAAGGTATCGCCGAAGGTAAGGCGATGGATATGATGCAGACGGCCACCCTGCTGGGCTTTGACACTAAGGTGACTGGCTCTACCAACGACTACAGCAAGACCGCAGGTAGCCATGTAGCAGTCATCACCTCTGGTATCCCGCGCAAGCCTGGTATGACACGCGAAGAGCTGATCGGTACCAACGCCGGCATCGTAAAAACGGTGACTCAGAATATACTCAAGTACTCTCCGGACGCGATCATCGTAGTGATCAGCAATCCTATGGATACCATGACCTACCTCGCACTGCAGAGCAGCGGCCTGCCTAAGAACCGTATCATCGGTATGGGTGGCATACTGGATAGCAGCCGCTTCAAGATGTACCTGAGCCAGGCGCTGAGCTGCTCTCCGCTGGACCTGCAGGGTGTAGTGATAGGCGGCCACGGTGACACGACCATGATACCGCTCACCCGCCTCGCTACGCTCAACTCATTCCCTGTGAGCAACCTGCTCTCAGCTGACCAGCTGAAGCAGATAGCTGCTGACACCATGGTAGGCGGTGCGACCCTCACTAAGCTGATAGGCACCTCTGCCTGGTATGCTCCGGGTGCGGCTGGTGCGGCGCTCGTAGAGAGCATCGTGCGCGATGAGAAGAAGGTGTACCCATGCTGCGTAGCACTGGATGGCGAGTACGGCCAGAAGGACATCTGCCTCGGCGTGCCTGTAGTGATAGGCAAGAACGGCTGGGAGAAGATCGTAGACTACAAACTGAATGCAGAAGAGCAGGAAGCATTTAACAAGAGTGCGGATGCGGTGAGGTCTATGAACGATGTGCTGAAAACACTGACTGTATAATCAACCACAATAACAGAAAGACCGTATATTCACTTATACGGTCTTTTTTATTTCAATAGAATGGCAAAAACACTAAAACCCAAGGGCGTTAAATTTACAGTATCAGAAATGATGGGCGGTGGCTACCACCCTTTTATCACCGTGACGGTAGAGGGCAAGAAATGCCGCTTCCTGATCGATACCGGCGCATCCAAATCTGTAATAGACAAGACCTTTTACGAGACCAAGCTGGCGCGCAAGATGAAAGTGATCAAACAGGAAACCACCGGCCTGCACAGTACCGTGATGGAGTCCTACACCGGCACGCTGAAGAAACTCACCATAGGCGACCTCCATATTTCTCAATACTTCGTAGCCGGCGTGGACCTCAGCCACGTCAATAGCACTTACCGCAAGATGAAGATCAAAAAGATAGACGGCATCCTCGGCTCCGACCTGCTGAAGAAGCACAATGTGGTGGTGGACTATGGCCAGGAGAAGCTATTCATAGGCGGCAAGTAGTATTTACAGATTTACTGAATGACAGATTTACTGATTTCATGAGGAGTCAGATAAAGAGTTATTCCCTTTCTCCAAGTATATGGCACAAATCAAAGGGCGTCATTCCGAGAAAATTCCCGTAAAAAAATAAGCGAGTTATTTTCGAAGGAATCCCAAACCTCAACAGGGCAAGTGATGCGCTCACCGCCATTTGTGTATTCGGGGATTCCTTCAGTTTTATCACATCTATTTTTTTATTGATTGGAAAAACTTCGGAATGACGCGCTCTTGTTGTGTTTGCGCGCTCAATAAAAAATCTTTTTCTCACTGACACACCAGTCCGGCGATAGCGACGTACCCGTTATACGCAGCCGAGCGGTAGCCGAGGCGGAGTGGAACGGGTGCGAGCAGAGCGAGGACTTTATCAAATAAAAAAAGTCCGCTGGACTACAGACCCTCTAAATCTCTCCCGACATATCGGGATCTGAGACCTAGAGGGAGACTAAATACAAAATACAGAAAGCATTTAAGGCTGTTAAAGCCTCCCTTCAGGGAGGTTTGGAGGGTTGTATTCGTCAAGCGATTTACTAGCTTTTAGTAAAATACTCTATGCATGTATACTATGTATATATAGTATATCAGCCTGTGTGGCCGCTACAGCTCTATGAAAAGGGAGAATCAATGCAAATATAGCAAATAATACGTATTTAGCAATATATATCAAGTGAGAGTTATTCACAAAAGCAGCGTTCCGCTGTTCCGCGTTCTGTTTTATTATGAAACCGGAACGGCGGAACGGGCAGCGTACACATCGTACACCGTACTGATTTACTATGAAAACAGTACGGTGTACAGGTGTACGGAAAGTATCAAGTCTGAAGAGTGGTGTTCACCGCGTTCACCGTTCTCTTTTACTATGAAAAAAGAACGGTGAACGGTGAACGATCCGTCTTTTAGCCTACTTCTGCGTGATCCGCACCACTCCCCCACCATTGTAGGAGTGATACTCACCGGCATACATCGCGTCTGCCATCACAGGCCCCATGATAAAGGCACCCGGGCTGACGCAGCGGACGGCATAGTAGTAGTGCTGCGGACGGCCGGTGTAGAGGTCTGTGAAGAGATTGACACGGTCGTCGCGGTAGTCTGAGGCGGTAGGTGTGGACGCATCGTGGATCCAGTCCATACCCGGCACCTCTTTCAGCCGCGGATTCTCTATCTCAAAACCAGCCGGTAGCATATCGGTGATCACCACATTGTCTATAGACCGGTTGTAGCTGCTCTCTATATTCAGGCGCACGATCACGAGGTCATTCTGTTTGAAATTGAGCGAAGACAACTGATGCCCGTAGCGGTCGTAAAACTCCTTGCGCACCTTGATATAGCTGTCCTCCTGCTTGAAGGAGCCATCTGCGGTGATGCCCTCATTTTCGTAGAAGTAATACAGCTTGCCCGTGCCTTTGGTCACCAGTTCTACCTTGCTATTGCCCAGCTGCTTCTTGGTCAGCTTTAGCGACTGCCCGGTGAATTTGCCTACCACTTTGCCATTGACCTTGATATCGGCAGTGACGGTCGCAGAGGCATTCGCACGCAGTACCTTGCCGAGGGCGAGGAAGCTGAACACACGCTCCTGCGTGCTCAGGTAGTACTCCCGCTTGATAGACTCTGACACATGCTTTGACATGATCGGTATCTGTGGGTTCTGCGGGTCTACCTCGGCCAGTACATTCAGCGCTATGGCCTCGTCACGTACCGCAGAGGCAAAGCTGCCCCCGGTCTCCTTGTCCGACACCTCTCCTACGAAAGTGGACGGCAGCATCTCCTTGTATTTGCCCTTGTCCCCTGCCAGCGCATAGGCCGCAGAGAGGAGGTACTTGCAGTCAGTAGTGAGCAGCTGCGGATTGGACTTGTAGTAGTTCATCGTGCTCAGGTCTTGCTTGCCCGCCAGGGCCAGTACATAGAGGCTGTAGCCTACCTCATGTGGCGCTATTTTCTTATTAAGGCCACGGTTGTAGTACCAGGTGATCAGGTCGTGATTGCGCAGGCGTGCATTGAGGTACTCCAGCAGCTTGTCCAGCAGGTCGTCAGAGACATCATAGCCGGCCTTCTTAGCCTCTATGAGGAAGTGCGCACCATAGACCGATGCCCACCAGCACTCAGACCCCTCGCCATCCCAGAGCGTCAGGGCGCCATTGTAGAGCTGGCGCATCTTGATCTTGCGGATAGCTTCGTTGATATTGTAGTTGGCAGTCTTGGCCAGCGTCGGGCTCATGAGACCACTGAGATCCTGGAAGTACAGCTGCGGGAAAGCCGCCGACACCGTCTGCTCCGTACAGCCATACGGATACTGCACGAGGTACGTGAGGTGATCGCTAAACTGCACCATAGGCGAGCGGCTCACCACCACGCTATAGTCCGCCATAGCAGGGATAAAGCGCGGATCGCCTATCTCCACCGTCTTGGCCGTGCCACCGTCCATCATGCCGGAGCCATTGCCCTTTTGCAGTGAGGCAGCAGGGCGCACGGTGATATCGGTCACGTCTTCGTATTTGCCACCGGCACCATTGACTGTCACTGTGACCTTCGCTTCATCAGGTGCGCCATTCGCCACAAGGCGGAAGAGGACACGCGTTTCACCCTTGGCACCGACAGTAGCAGACTGAGACACCGAGCCGACAAACTGTATCGGCCCTTCGGCTTTTGCGGTGACAGAGGCGTTGGTACTGCTCGCAGTAGTATTGGAAATGGTGACAGGCACATCTATCGTATCGCGCGGACTGATAAAGCGAGGTAGTGAGGTGACCAATACGATAGGGTCAGCCACCGTCATATGCGCATCGGCACTGCCAAAGGACTTATCCTTATACGCCACCGCCATCAGCCGCACCTCTCCGGAGAACTGCGGTATATCAAACTCATACCTGCCCTCACCGCTGCCATTGGCCTCGGTGATGCCGCTCCAGTAGCTGAGCAGCTTCACGCGCTTATTCTTGATCGGGTTCACTCGTTTAGACATATCCGAGCCGTCACCACCGGTGCTGCTGATAGATGCATTCACCTCCGGAAAAAGCAGCGGATACAGGTCAAATGAATTGACATCCAGCGCACGCTTCTGATAGAAGAAGCCATACGGATCAGGCGTCCTGTAGCCCGTGATCTGGAGGATGCCCTCGTCTACCGCAGCCAGCGTGATCTTGCAGCCGGGAGCGGCCTTCACAGTCACCTTCTGGCGAGTGTGGGAGCGGACAGATTTCTCCGCTATGATCTGCACAGGTATCTTATTGGCCTTCTCCTCTACTATGATCGGCAGGTAGCCATGCGCCACTGTGAGCGGCAGGTCGGTCTC
>CAZNDJ010000117.1:0-10802 GCA_964571705.1 uncultured Chitinophagaceae bacterium | reverse complement strand
TGCGCAGAGCCTTGATCTTTTGTTTCTTTTGGATCAAGCCAAAAGAAAGGCAGAGCGTGTGTTTTGTACCATCAGTCTCCGTAATAAAAGCCTAACCTTCACGTTTACCCATAGCAAAAGCATACCATGAAAAACCTAATCCTCCTGCTGCTCACCATCACCCTCCTCACTTCTTGCAAAAAGAAATGCGACAGCTGCGGCGCCCATCAGCAGTGTGTGGATGGTGTCTGCCAATGCCAACAGTGGTATGAAGGGGTGAATTGTGACACGGATATGATCGACAAATTTCTAGGTACATTCTCAGGGGTTACTTATAAAAATAGCGCTAACCCTGTTTTTGATACATTTACGTTTAAATCACAAAGCCAACCCAACTTTGGCTACTTAGTGAATACCGATTTTCAAACAGGTAAAAAACAGGAAGGTGGCTTATCAGTATTGAGCTCAACAAACGCAGATTACTTTCAAATTTATGGCTCAGTACCACAAATACTTATCTCTCAAAAGAAATGCGGCACCGCAAAAATATCTGCTGATGGACATGACTTAACCCTTACATTTTCTCCGATAAGCGTATATGGCGTAATAGATTCCAATACTCTTTATACCTTCATAGGTAGCAAGCAGTAAAAGTGAAACCTACCACCGCCATACGCACCTACCTCAATGACCTCCTGCTGCTGGCATTCCCGGACAACTGCCTGCTATGCACCACTCCGCTGATGAGTGATGAGAAGGATATCTGCTACAACTGTATAGACAGCCTGCCGCAGACCGGTTACCACCTCTCATCAGACAATCCCGTAGCCCAGCACCTATGGGGCCGCGTACCACTGGCCCATGCTGCCAGCTATCTATATGTCCGCGATGGCAACGTGACCCAGCAGCTCATACACCAGCTCAAATACAAAGGCAAAAAGAAAGTAGGCATCAAACTGGGCCGCCTCTATGGCTATAAGGTGAAAGAACAAGGCAGTCATTATCCTAAGATAGACCTCATAGTCCCCGTACCGCTCCATATCAATCGGCAGCGCCAGCGTGGCTATAATCAGTGCGATCTCTTTGCGCAAGGCCTATCGGAGGTACTCGACGTACCATATGCTCCGGATATACTCACCAGAGTGAAGGAAACAATCTCTCAAACAAAGCACAGCCGGTACGAAAGGTGGAGTAATGTAGAAGGCATCTTCCACCTCTCACAGCCCGAAAAGATAGCAGGCAAGAATATCTTGCTCGTAGATGATGTGATCACCACCGGCGCTACGATAGAATCAGCCGCCGCCACACTACTGCAAGGCAAAGACGTGACGCTCAGCATCGCCACCATCGCTACCGCAGGCAGGTAAATTAATATAGGCGCCCGGAGGCGCCTATACACTTTACTATACTCAGCTAATGAAAAAAACTATTTGGCTACCACTACCCTGCCGGTGCCTATGTGGCTGTGTGTGGCATCGGTCAGTTCGTAGGTATAGATACCATTGCATAGCGCTGTACCTATCCTGATATGGGCGGCACCAGACTCAGTGGTCACAGCGGCCTGTGCTGCCAGCCTGCCTGTCATATCATAGAGATTCGCAGTGGTCGGGTTCGCGCTCTTATCAGTGATAGTCACATACAGGTCTTTCCCGTCAAAGGGGTTAGGGTAGGCTGCAGACACGCGGTCAGCACCAGCCTCGCTGATACCTGTGGCCACAGGCAGCATAGTGCTGACATAGGCCGAGCTGAGCGTGGCAAAAGTATTATCAGTATAGTTGAAAAGCATCTGATAGTTGAAAGCTCCCTCCCGGTACATTACTACACGGTTATACTTAGGTCCTGTGATCTGGCCCTGTGTCATACTGAATGCTGTGGTCAGCTGCGCCGGAGCAGGTGAGCCACCCACATAGAAGCTATCCACGCAGTATTGTATTACCCGGTCTTGCAGTACAGGCAGATCGGTATTGTAGCCGCTCACAGCTGGCAGTTTCAGCGTCCCCCAGCCTATCACTGTATCCTGCCTGTCATAGTAGAATACATGCTCCATAGGAGTATGATTTAGTGAGGCGGCGGATACACTCAGCTCCATATTGACCACGTGCCTGATGGCGGTCTGCCAGGCACTGCCATTAGCAGCCGGGAAGCCGATGATCACGCGCGGTGTAGCTGGATAGTATAGGATATTATCCAGTATATATAGCGTATCACTGTTATTGCCGGTGAAAGTACCGAGCCCGTAACTCTGCGCCGGCACATGCACGCCTACCATCTCCACACCATTGCTATTGATAGTGTAGTACTGGTCCATGTAGTAGCCTACCGCTGCATTCAGGTTCTTCAGATTGCTCCGCACTACAAATTGGGCTGTAGGGAAATCCGGGTCATTGTTTACAGGTACGTATTCATTGAAGGTGGCGGTAGCGCTGCTAAAGTTTAGCGTGCTGTAGTCCCAGGTCTGGCCGGAGCCGCTGAGAGGCGCAGTAGTCACAATACTCGATACATTGAGAAGTGGGACGGTGTCAGGGGGAACGGGCATATTGCTCTGTGTGAGGATGATCTGGCTGAATGCAGAGAGCGATGCAGTCAGGAGCAGCAGGGATGTCAAAGTTCTTTTCATGACGCTGTTGGTTTTGTGATTGAATACTGCAAAGCAACAAGTTGCGCCCCGCTGGCACGGTACTAAAAAAATACTAGTCCGTTCTTTTATTGCGCAGTGCAGTGTACTTTTAGGATGCAGATACCCTCACCATGACAGACCAGGACCCGCAGTCAGACCCCATACAGGACAATAACATCTTCTTTGATGAATGCGTACGCATACTGACTGCGCGGCTCAGGAAGCAGTCTAAAGGCGGGGCGCAAAAAGACCAGATGGCCACGATGGCACAGCTGGCCATGGCAGAGATGGGCGTGGGCAATATGGCCGGAGCGCAGAAACTGGTGGCTAAGTCTGAAAAGTACCTCCTGAAATATGGCCAGCCCAAAGAGAAAGGCTACCTCATGTTTCTGCAGGGAGTCTTCCTCAGCGCTCAGGCTAAATAT
The DNA here is from genome assembly GCA_964571705.1 of uncultured Chitinophagaceae bacterium. Taxonomy (GTDB): domain Bacteria; phylum Bacteroidota; class Bacteroidia; order Chitinophagales; family LD1; genus UBA1941. The sequence goes on along the minus strand of CAZNDJ010000117.1, from coordinate 7,781 downwards.
GATGAAGGTATGCCTTGCGCTATGAAGGCGCTGGATATTTTCACCCGCCTGGAGCTGCCTATGTTTGTGATGCGGTCCCTGCTGCTATGCGGCCGCTTCTGTATCCGGCTGCACATGACAGATGAGGCCATGGAGTACGTGCACCGCGCCATAGAGATCAGCCGCCAGCTGGGAGACAAAGTGCAGACCATCCTCTGCATGTACAATCTCAATGATATCCGCGGCACCGTGCTCCCACAGACAGAGTGCATACGAAACGCAGAGCAGCTCGTGCTCTATATGGATGAGACGCTTAGCCAGACCCCTACGGTGATGCGCGCCAATGTATATGAGAGCGCAGCCCTGGCCAATATCCGCGGTGGCCAGGTGAAGAAAGCCAAGTACTACGCCAATATAGCTGATGAGGTCCGCGCCCAGATGAAGGAGCGCAACACTACCCTGATGCCGGACTCGTATAATATGCACGCCATGATCTGTGCCGCAGAGGAGGATGAGAAAGGCATGCTGCACCACACAGACCTGGCCATAGCCCTGTGCCGCGATCACAAGATCGTACTGGCTGAGCTGCAGGCCCATGAGATACGCTTCCGCTACTACCTGCGCCACAGCAGGCTCAGGCTGGCCAAGAAACACCTCGATGCTGCACAGCACTCCGTCCCCAAATCAGATAGCCACCTGACCCTCTCTATACTGAGCAAATGCTACAGTGACTACTACCACGCCACCGGCGATATAGCCAATGAGCTGAAACATATCCAGGCCAACTATGAGTATCGTATCAAGGAGCAGCAGACAGTGATCGTGCATCGCATCCGCCACCTCAATGCAGTGCACGAACTGGCCATCAGGGAAAAAGAAAACGAGATAATGAGAAAAGAGCTGAACATAAAAACACAGGAGCTAAACCTGTCAAACCACTACCTCCAGCAGCGCAATGAACTACTAAATGAACTCAAGAATAGCATCACGCAGCTGAAGAAGGAAAACTCCCAGCGCGAGACCGTATTCCAGACGCTGTTCAGGAAGATAGATGCAGCCTTTCTGAAAGAGGACAATGAGAAGGATCTTTTCCGTGAGAAATTTGACAAGGCGCATACAGACTATATCCGTCACCTGAGTGCCGCCTATCCGGGGCTCAGCCCATCAGAGTGCCGGATCTGCGCCCTGCTGCACTCCGGCTTTAGCACCAAGGAGATCGCCACACTCTTATCTACCTCAGAGCGCAATGTCGAGACTCACCGCCTCAGCATCCGAAAAAAACTAAAACTGAAACGAACAGACAATCTGAATCTGGTTTTAGCTACGCTGAAGTTTTAAAAATATCATTCGGGCTACTCTGTCAATTGAAATTGGCGAAAGCGCCAGCCCCCCTTCTCATCTTTCACATTATTGATGGGGTCCAGTACGTTTCCGGATATGAGCAGTGTATCAGACGGTAAAACCTGACTACCATCTTCTTTGATGAAGATCGTATCACCTGATTTGCGCCAGCAGCCATAGCTGTAATCAGAAATTCCTACTGCAGAATTGTTGATCTCACATTGTGAGTTTGCCCTCAACTTGATGATCAGGTGAGAAACTGTACCTTCTATATAAGCCCTATAAATGATGGGGCTCTCCAATTTTTCACTGGATATAATATAGCTGAAATGCGCTAACAATAAACCTGTCATACATACGATCAGAGGCCAGGAAATTATTTGACGACTTTCTTTATACTGCTTTATCAGCCTCCAGAGTTCTTTCAGTCCCAATATGATTAAAAACAAAGAAACAGTGATCCAGCATAAAGCAAATAATGTAAGTGCGGCGAACTGAAGCCCTCCATCTACATAGCGCGATAAGAAAAGTGTATCGATATGATACCAGAAAACATGGACCAGAGAATAGGGAACAGCGAGCACCAGAGAAATCGTAAGCCGCTTGCGGTACATTTACGATCCATAGTCTCTGATTTTTTATTTCCCCCTATTCACATACTTGGATATCAGGTAGGCGTTCCTATCAGAGGCACTACGTGATACCAGCTCGGCCAGGAAGCCAGCGAGGAATAGCTGCACCCCTATGATGATAGCCAGCAGGCCCAGATAGAAGATAGGCCGCTCTGTCATGTGGTATGCGGAGAAAGCAAACTTCGCGATGGTCAGGTAGACCGTGATCATAAAGCCTATAAAGAAGCTCAGCACGCCCAGCCCGCCGAAGAGGTGCATAGGCCGCTTGGAGAAGCGCGTCATAAAAGACACTGACAGCAGATCCAGCAGGCCAAAGAGGAAACGCTCGATGCCAAACTTTGTAGTACCATATTTGCGCGCCTGGTGGTGTACTACCTTCTCCCCTATTTTGTCATAGCCGGCACGCTTGGCCAGGATAGGGATATATCGGTGCATCTCGCCGTAGACCTCCACACTCTTCACCACATCCTTGCGGTAGGACTTGAGGCCGCAGTTGAAGTCATGCAGGTTATCTATGCCGGAGGCTACGCGGGCAGCCCAGTTGTATAGCTTGGTAGGGACGGTCTTGGTGATCGGGTCGTAGCGCTTCTGCTTCCAGCCGGATACCAGGTCGTAGCCATCCTCCACTATCAGGCGGTAGAGCTCCGGCACCTCATCAGGTGAGTCCTGAAGGTCGGCATCCATGGTGATCACCACATCGCCCTCTGCCTCGCCGAAGCCCACATTGAGCGCAGCAGACTTGCCATAGTTGCGGCCAAACTTCACGCCGCGAAGCGTAGGATAGACAGATGAGAGTTGTTCTATGACTTTCCACGAGCCGTCCTTGCTACCATCATCCACCATGATCACCTCATAGCTAAAGGCATGCTCACGCATGACACGGTCTATCCATGACATCAGCTCCGGCAGGCTCTCCTCCTCATTAAACAATGGTACTACTATCGATATCTGCATCGTCTTCCTTTATGATCCTGATTTTTCTGCCTTCAGCCGGATCAGGTCTTCCGAACTTCGCTTGATGAATACTGCTACAAGTAATGAAAAAACAGCCGTACCTGCAAGCATATAGAGCAGGTTCAGCCCTACCTGTGCGTAGCTCAGGTCATCATCCTCGGGGCGGATCCTGGCCAGCTCTTCTTTCTGCTGCTCAGGAGTTTTGTTCATCACTGTCATTTCTGCCTTGGCCTTCTCTACCCGTATCGCATAGACTTTGTTGTGAAAGTCTTTATCGATCAGCTTATTCACCAGCAGGGTAGAAAATGCCTGCCCCAGCGCACAAAACGCAAAGACAATATAGATGGCCAGAAACGCATCGCGAAAGGAGATCACATTGCCATGAAAGCTACGGTATGCGATGCCGCTCCAGATGGCCAGCATCAGGCACATGGCTATCGTGAAGATGCCAAAGACCCCTGCCAGAAACATACTCTGGAACATCGCCTTGTAAAACATATAAGCCATCAGGCCCAGCGCCACCATGGCCACATAGGCCATGCCACCCACCCGCAGCGGTATATTGGGATTAAACTTTGCCATCGGTCAGTGCGATTTTATCCTTGTGAATGACCCCAACCACGCGGCCTGTAAAGGCTGTACCGACAAAGGGCGTGTTCTTTGACTGAGAGCGGATATCCTTCTCTGTGAAGGTCCATTTCCTATCCGGATCGAAGAGTGTCAGGTCAGCCTCTGCGCCTTCGGCGAAACCAGCCACCGGCAGCCCCAGTATCCGCCGCGCATTCAGGCTGAAAAGCTCTACCAGCTTAGTCGCATCGGCTTTGCCCTGCAGTGCGGTATTGGCCACGGCATAGGCAGTCTCCAGGCCGATCATACCATAGTCTGCCTTGTCATATTCCAGCTTCTTGCACTCCTCATCCTGTGGATTGTGCTGTGAGGTCACAGTATCTATCGTGCCGTCGGTCACGCCTTTGATCAGGGCATTGATATCAGCCTTGCTGCGCAGGTGTGGATTCACTTTGCAGTTGGTATTGTATTGGCCTACTGCGGTCTCATCCAGCAGCAGGTTGTAGGCATTCACAGAGGCTGTGAGTGCTGTCTTCTTTTTCTTAGCTGCACGGATCAGCGCTACAGAGCCGGCCACTGATATATCCAGCAGGTGCAGGCGCGACTCCGTGTAGTCCAGCAGGTAGAGGTCGCGGTTCACCGCTATCTCCTCTGCCAGTGCCGGGGAGCCGGGCAGACCGAGGCGGGTACTGGTCACGCCCTCATTCATCATGCCGTTCTTTGATATGCTCTTATCCTCCGGGTGGTTCATCACCAGGCCGCCAAAGGCTTTCACATATAGCAGCGCACGCTCTATCATGCCACCACTCGGGCTAGGCCGCAGCCCATCGCTGAAGGCTATAGCCCCGGCGCGGTGCATATCGTACATATCTGCCAGGTCCTTGCCCTGCAGGTCATGCGTCAGTGCGCCTACAGGATGCACGGATACGATCGTGTCTTTAGATTTATTGATCAGGTAGTCTACCTGTGCCTTGCTCTGCGTGACAGGCTGAGAGCCGGGCATCACGCAGATATGCGTATAGCCACCGGCAGCCGCAGCACGGCAGCCACTCTCTACAGTTTCCTTGTGCTCATAGCCCGGATCGTAGAGGTTCACATTCATATCTACCCAGCCGAGAGATACATGCAGATTGGGAGACTTGATCTCTCTGGCACGACCGGCATCAGCGATCTTTGCCGCTATCTTTTTGATCTTGCCATTTGAAATGAGAATATCTACGACCTTACTGTGATACGGAGACCCCGGGTGTATGACGCGCGCCGCGCGGAGGATGATGTCCATCGGATAGTTTTACCGGACGTCAAAAATACGAAAATCTGCGATATATCCTGTGCCATGAGAGCCGGATGCAAAAGCTGAAGCCGGAAAAGTACTTTGATACTAAAACGCGAGGCTATAGCTCACACCAGTCCCAGTGTAGACCAGCCCGGACGTGTAGTGATTAAGCTTGCGGTAGGCGTGCTGCGAGTGCACGATGTACATCGTCCAGTCAAAAAGCAGCAGGAAAGCGCCCTGCATCAGCACTCCCTTGCCTATGCCAGATACGGCCTCGCGCGTACCTTGCTTATTGATCCTGTCTGAGAAGCCCCACATGGCCACGCCTGCGCCTACATAGGCGAAGTCCAGCGCACCGTTTAGTAGATACAGCTTCTCCTGGCCATGCTGGCGTAGCAGGGTCTTGCCAAAACTGATATTATCATCCCGTTTCTTGCTATAGGTGCCGGCTACACCCGGTGCTGCTATCAGCAGGTTGATGGCGCCCCAAATGGCATTTGTCCCATGAAAGTACCGCGCCTCGCCATGTGTGAGCGGCGCTGCTATCGCGCCGTAGATCAGATTAGCTCCCGCCCAGCCTGTCAGGGTGTACAGGCCCCGGCGGTTGATCAGGTTCTGCCGCTGGTTAAACGCAGCCATCTCCTGCGCCGGCATATACTCTTTGAAGTGGTGGTGTATCACCGTATCAGCCTGCTGTGCCGTAGCAGCAGTGCTCAGTACGAGGAGTGAAAGAATAGCAAAGAGGGTCTTCATTATTTATTCCGTTTAGGACCGTCATCGAGGATCGGCCTGTTTTGGCGTGGCTCAGAGGGCTGAGAGTTAGTGCCCGGCAGCGGCTCTTTGTTATAGTAATCCACGTTGATGATCTTGCAGTCCGGCAGGGCGCTGATGAGCGGTTCAGCCTGCGCACGTGTCAGGTTGTTGAAGCTGATATCCAGAATGCGCAGCGACTTGATACGCGCTACCTGCGCGATCACCGACGACATGTCAGCATTCAGGTTCATAGCCACATTGAGGTCTACCAGATGCAGGCTGCTGAAATCAGACGGCAGCCCCTGCAGGTCGTTGCTCTTCAGGTCCAGTATCTGCAGGCTCGGCAGCTTGCTAAAGGATGCTGGCAGCAGTGTGATCACATTGCCGCGCAGGTCCAGTGATACGAGCGATGTCAGGCCATCGATACAGGCCGGCAATTTCTCTATCACGTTATCCTTCAGGGTCAGCTTTTTGAGGTTTCGCATCTGGCAGATATCATCCGGCAGCGTCTTGATCTTCTTATCAGCCTTATTGAAGAAGTCTCCGTCCAGGAAGAGAGAGTCCAGCTGCGTGAGCCTGCTCACACCGGCGCCGACCTCTGATATCCTGTTCCTGTTCAGATTGATAAAACGCAGCTTCGTCAATGAGGTCAGTGAGGCAGGAAAACCAGGCAGTTGATTCCGGCTCAGGTCCAGCCATTCCAGCGCTGTGAGCTGGCTGAAGTCACCACCCAGCGCAGCCAGCTGATTGCCGGCCAGGTCCAGCACACGCAGCTTGCTCAGGCCACCAAATCCAGGCGGCAGGTTCTGCAGCACATTCAGGCGGAAAGCATTATTGGGAGAGCCGAGGTACAGCTCTTCCAGATTCTTCAGGTTGGTAAAAGTAGCAGGCAGCGAGGTCAGCACATTCTCGCGGAGGCTGAGCACTTTCAGCCCCGTGAGGGAGCCTATCTCTACAGGCAGTGAGGAGAGCCCGCACTGGTCGATATAGAGTGCATTGAGTTTCGGCAGGCCGGCGAGTGTTTTAGATACATCCACCAGGTTGAGCGATAGGTTCTGACGCAGGCTCAGTACCTCCAGGTTTGACAGCTGCGCAAAAGAAGCCGGCAGCGTCTTGATGTCATTGACCGATAGATCGAGCTCGCGCAGTGACTTTACCTCACCTATTTTGCCATTCAGCTCCAGCAGGCCGCAGGCGGAGAGGTCAAGGGTCTTTACATTCATGCCTTTCAGGCGCTCGTAGAGATCATCGTCATAGAGGTAGGCATTGTGCTCCAGACCGAGATAGCTGAGATTTTTCAGCTTGGTGAAAGTCTCCGGCAGCGCCTTGATGTTGTTATTGCGAAACGTAAACGAGTCTAGTGAAGCGAGATCGCCCACGGCAGATGGCAGGGCGCTATAGCCGCCGTCATTCAGCACCAGCACACGTAGCTCAGACAGCTTCGCCAGCAGGCCGAAGAGCTTGTCTACATTCAGTTTCCTTGCCTTTGTGATAGTGATTTTGCGCAGCTTTTTGAGCGAAGCGACACGCGGGTCTATCTCCGTACCGGGATAGTATGACAGGTCCAGTGCCTCAGTATTAGGATCAGCCAGAGCAGCATCTATACGCGCCTGCGCGGACTGCAGTTCTTTCTTCTCCTGAGCGGACTGTGCTTCCTTCCACTCTTTGTAAACGATAGAGTCGCGCACCTTTTCCGGCAGGGATTTCAGCCATTCATCTTTGGTCTGCTTCAGGTTTTCTTTGGCTACAGGCTTCTGCGCATAGTTACTTCTGGCCGCTATCAGCATTATAAAAAGCAACAGGCAGGTATGAATGGGTCTCGTCATTGTCGATAAAGGATTGGTATGCAAATATCCTGAAAATAAAACGATGTGGCAATCGTTATCATATCAGCAGAGGCAATTAAATATTTTTTTTGATTTTTGGACAGTTCAAATACTAATACCCGCTATGGACATCACCACCACACAGATCCTATACACAGTAGCATTAGTCACCATTCCTACAGCCTTTGTGGGCATGGGTATGTTTATGGTGATCCGCGCGTACCTGCGCCGCGATGAGAACCTCCGCCTGCTGGAGCTGCGCATGGCCACCAATAAGGAGACGCGCCTGCTGAAGCTACAGGCATATGAGCGCATGGCGCTCTTCCTGGAGCGTATAGCGCCCGCAGCTGTCATCTCCCGCGTGATGGACCCGGATATGGTCAATCATGAGCTGCAGCTAGCCATCATCCGCAATATCCGCTCAGAGTTTGAGCACAACCTGTCGCAGCAGAT
>CAZNDJ010000116.1:0-10916 GCA_964571705.1 uncultured Chitinophagaceae bacterium | reverse complement strand
ATATCATGGACCGCATCTACTACATCGAGCAGATCTTTATGAATAAGCTCGAAGAGGGCGCCCTCTTCCGCCGCATGCATCCTTCAGCCTGCTACTTTATCCTCCGGCACAACTATGGCTACAATACCAAAGGCGAAGAAGAGCTCCCCTCCCACCTCCGCGCCGAGTTTGAGGCTCCGGCCAATGAAAACCCCGCCACCGGTTCAAAAACAAAAACCGGCACCCGTGAAATGACCTATACTAGTGATATAGCGAGTATAGCAATGACACGATGAAGCATAAACACCCTGCATTGAAAGAGCAATGGACACCGGGCGTGCTCCAGTCCGGAGATCGCGTACCTTTTCCTGCCTGATATGATACCAGCCCCCTGACCAGAAATAAAAAAACCACTCCATGCGGAGTGGCCTCTTCATATTAATGGCTGTATTTATTGCTTCACAAATTTCTGAGTGTGCTTATCATTCAGAGAGACATAGTACACACCTGGGGTCAGGTGGCTGACGTCTATTTTATTGGCAGTCTGGGATACAGGGTAGGTAGCTACCTGATGGCCCAGTACATCATGCAGTGTGATGGCGCTGGTAGCAGCAGCCTCAGGCACAGTCACAGTGAGCGTATTGGCAGCAGGATTAGGATAGGCAGTGAATGCAGCATCAGCAGCCAGATCTTGCACACCTGTAGTACCTGAGCTCAGTACAGCAAACGGACTGAAAGAAGTGATGCCCGTACGTGTGGTAGACCACATACCGCCAGAATGAGACACAGCAGCGCTATTGGCATAGGTATCCCATGCACCATTAGTATAGTGACTGAGGTACACACTACCCCTGCCAAACTGGCTCGTCTCCATAGCTTGAGACCAGTAGGCCTCTACATCTGCATTGGCATTGCTGGCCATATTGGTCTCCAGGTCCCAGCTGGTATTCACACCATAGCTGGTATTAGAGATATCTGTGCCACTGGTGCCATTGGCATAGACACCGGCATGCGCACTGGCGCCGAAGCCACCATTTGCACCCGCATTGTTGCGTATGCGCACGGGGGCATAGTAGCTCTGCGTGCCTATATGCCAGGTGCGGGCACTACTCATACTGCTGCTGTCTGAGAGGTTCATCCATACCTTGCCCGAGCCGGAGGTCATCACATAGCTGGAGTCTGAGCCGCCATCAGCACTATCAGTACCCATCAGCATGAGGTTGCTGGTGCCGGCCAGGTTCAGGTTGCCACTGCGCAGGCGCAGCCTGCCATACACAGATAGGTCTGAGGTCAGGGAGATCCAGCTGCTATTAGTAGTGCGCAGCTCCAGGTCGCGTATGCGGTCACCACCGGTAGCAAACTTGATGAGGCCCATGCCGGTCACTGTGGTGCCTGTCAGAGTGATGTCGGACGCAGTATCTCCCCACAGGGCTCCGCTACCGCTGATAGCACTCGAGCCACCGAGGGTCAGGTGCTGGCCATTCAGCTTCAGGGTACCACCAGTGATGGTCAGTGTATTCACAGTCAGATCATCACCCAGGGTCAGGCTGGCATTATTGCCACCTATATTCATGGTCAGGCCGCCTATGCTGGCTCCAGTGCTGTCCCACATCAGGGTGCCCATATTGCCGGTGCCATTCACCGTGAGGCGCGAGCCGGATGTACCACTAAGGTACCCGGAGCCACTCACGGCGCCACCGAGTACCAGATTGTTGCTGCCTATCATCAGCTTACCAGACTGGATATGCAGGCCGTTTGCGGCACCCAGGTCAGAGGCCAGAGTCAGCCAGCCCCCGGCAGCTATATTGATATTGAGGCTGCCTACTACATTATTTCCCGGTAGGAAGGCTATGCTATCTGTATTGCTGTTACCGTTTATATTGAGTACGCTGCTGCTATCACCCATCAGCCAGCCCGTACCGGTCATAGTATTGATAGTTCCGTTGATGGTCAGGTTGCTGCCATCCAGGTCCAGTCTGCCGCGTTGCACCATCAGTTGGCCTGATACGGTCAGGTTATCTGCCAGTACCAGTTTGTCAGACATAGATGGCAGGCTTACCCACACCTTGTCTATGTTAGATAGGTGTACCTCGCCACTGGTATAGGTAGTACCGCTGCCTGAGTAGAGCAGGTTCACATTGCCAGCCTGGTTCCAGTTACCATTGCTGGTAATGCTGCCACCGGCCATGTTGATCACCGCACCGCTGCCGAGGCTGAGCGTAGTAGCACCCAGGATAGTAGTAGCGCCTCCATAGAGGCCCAGAGTATCATTTACTGTGATATTCCCCTGCAGGGAGAGCTGTGCCGACTGATAGCTGTAGAGATTATCTACAGTCATCGTACCGGCGAATAGAGAAGATCCCGCAGCGCCCAGTGTCAGGTTGTGCAGGTTGATAGTACCGGTGCCATTCAGGGTACCGTTATTCAGATCGAGGCTGTGGGCGCCAGACAGAGTGCCATAGACCCACAGGATGAGCTGCGCATGATCGAGCATCTGCTCCTGGTCCAGTGTCACGGTCACTCCATTGCTGATGATGATCAGGTCATTGGTGGTCACATTGGCTACAGGTGCTACGCCTCCGCTCCATGTCGCTGAGTTACTCCAGTTTCCGCTCTGGGTAGCAGTATATGTAGTAGCATAGGTATCTATCCCAAAGGATAGCAATACCAGAAGAACTACCGATTTGATGAAAGTAAGTTTGTGATTCATATTTTTTGCATTTAGATTATATAACTGTCGGTATAAAACCATTGCTATGCCAAGAACCTAAAGGCAGTCAGATGTGCTCACAAACGCATATTGAAAAAGAAAATCGGCATTCTCGTACCCAAAACGTGTACGAGATACTTCATCACAAAGACGAGAATTTTTCTCACACACCGCCACTATTGCTTAGAAAACCAACATTACATACGCATCCCTAAACAAAAAAAGGCCACTATAAAAGTGGCCTTCGGAAAAGTAATTTATGATCTGCTTATTGCTTTACAAATTTCTGCGTGTACTTATCATTCAGCGACACAAAATATACGCCCGGAGTCAGCTGGCTGATATCGATCTTATTGTTGGTCTGGGATACAGGGTACAGCGCCACCTCATTACCTATCATATCATGCAGGCGCAGGGTACCTGTAGCATCCGGAGTCGTCACAGTGATCATATTGCGCGCAGGATTGGGATACGCTGCAAAGGCTACCTCATCAGCTACATCGCTGACGCCGTTTGGTCCTGTAGCAGCACCAGAGCTCATCACAGCAAAGGGGCTAAAGCTGGTGATACCCGTACGTGACACAGACCACATGCTGGATTGAGATACAGCAGCACTGGTATTATAGGTATCCCATGCGCCATTGGTATAGTGGCTCAGGTACACTTTATTCCTGTTAAACTGTGGAGACTCCATAGGCTGGCTCCAGTATGCGTCTACAGATACATTGGCACCGCTGGTCATATCAGACCCGAGGTCCCAGCTGACTATCATGCCTTGCCTGCTTACAGATACGTCGGAGCCACTGGTACCATTGGCATAGATGCCGCTGTGCGCTATTGCGTTGAAATTGCCTGCTACACCCGCGCTATTGCTCACACGCAGTGGAGCGTAGTAGCTGGCTGTACCCACTGGCAGCATACCTGCTCCGGCCGCGCCTACATTGATCCAGAGGCTACCGGTGCCTGATGTCAGGATATAACTGGCGGCCGATCCACCGGTGATGTTACCTGCGGTTTTCACTGCCAGGTCATTGCCTGCCAGATCCAGCTTGCCGCTGGTCAGTATCAGCCGGCCATGTACAGAGAGAGCAGAGCCCAGTACAGCCCAGCTGCCATTTGTAGTATTCAGCTCCAGGTCATGCACCTGGCTATGTCCGGCAGCAAACTTGAGGCTGCCCATACCGGCAGCAGCACTGCCAGCGATGGTCATATCAGTAGTACTATCACTCCAGATAGCAGACGTACCACTCGCGGCTATAGTACCGCTGAGTGTCAGGTGCTTTCCATTAGTGGTCAGGTAGCCGCCGGTGAGTGTCAGTGCACCAGCTAGGGTCATATCATTAGCCATGGCCACAGCACCATTGGCGCCATCTATATTGACTGTCAGATTACCTATAGTAGAGCCCCCGGATGCCCATTTTAGTGAGCCTACATTGCCAGTGCCATTCAGTATCAGGCTGGAGGCGCTGGTAGCGCTCAGGTAGCCAGATCCGGAGATCGTGCTCTGCAGCGTCAGGTGGCTACTGCCTAGTATGAGGGTGCCAGCCTGGAGGTTCAGGATACCGAGGCATGTCATATCAGACCCCAGGGTCAGTGAGCCAGCGCCCGTAGTATTCACATTGAGTGTTGCTATAGAGTTGCTCCCCGCGGCGAAAGCGATGCTATTTGCCGCAGTACCATTCACAGTCACTACACTGGTAGGTGCAGCCATCAGGCAGCCAGTGCCACTGGCATATATAGAACCGTTAATAGTCAGGTTATGAGCATTCATGTTGAGCTTGCCACCCATGAGAGAGAGTATGGCAGAGATCGTCATATTGCCCCCCATATCCAGCCTGTCTGAGGCCGATGGCAGATTCACTGTTATATCCTGCAGATTGGCAAAGGTTGTTTCTATACCCATGGTAGAGATACCGCTGCGTGTATAGTAGAGATTGATCCTGCCGTTTTGATGCCAGCTCTGGTAGTTGTTGAAACCGCCACCGCCCAGATTGAGCACAGCGTTATCTATTAGCGTAAAGGAGGCACCTTGTCCGATATTCAGGTTTCCGGCCAGCAGGCCCAGTGTGTCGCCTACTATCACAGTACCCTGTAGCGACAGGTTGGCCTCAGCGTTATAGAGATTATCCAGTGTCATGCTACCGCTGAATAGGGACGTACTCGAGGCCCCCATACGCAGGCTATGGAGTGTTATACTACCATTGCCGTTCAGTTTGCCGCTGCTGATGTCCAGGCTATGCCAGCTGGTCAGTGTACCATATACTGTCAGGATAGCCTGAGAGTTATTTAGTACCTGGTCCTGATCCAGATTTACAGTGATACCACTATTGATTATGATAAAGTCACCGCCGGTGAGTACTGCTGGCGGAGCTATACCGGTACTCCATGTCGTACCATCACTCCAGTTGCCATTCTGGCTGGCGGTATAGGTAGCGGCATGTGCAGATAGGCCGGTGATCATCACGGCACACATTACTGCGATTCGGGTAAGGGTAGTAGAGGATTTCATCATCGTATATTTAGATTTTAAACCACATATCATTCTAAACTAATACGATAACTATGCCATAAAAGATTCACATCATCTACAGTAGATTGATTATCAAATAAAAGCCAAACCTTGTAGAGAAGTTTCCGTCCACATCCCGCCACATAGTGCACGGGATTTTTCTCAGATTGTACAAACAATGGGATACACAAATAGTGGTATATACTACTAAGAGTGAGAAGGTGTGGGACGAACCAACGGTGTGAAGTGCAAGTACGTAGCCTACGATGATACTATCTGAAACTCTTTGCCCTCAATATTCCAATGACGCAATTCCTGAATCTCCTCCTCATCCTGACATTGGATCAGAAGGCCTGTTTTACCATTTGGGCTAGTCATTTCCAGCCCAGATATCCTGCGTCGGCGCGAGGTGCCCTCTTTATCTATGAGGATCATATCTCCGGTACTTACTGCCCCCGCTGTCAGAATACCCGCCCATACCAGCCCTCGTCCGGTAATGATGAATGCAGCATCCGCTCTGAAAGTAGCAGCCATATTATTTTACTACCGGCAGGTCTATATAGGACGGTACCGCCACACTACTCGTGATGCGAAACTCAGATGGCTGAGGCGATGGCAGATTGAAGTGGCCGGTGTCAGCACCAGCTATGGATACGCGCAGGCTATGCCCCTTCCTAAACTGATACGATATGGGCAGCATATCAAACGTGAGCTGCACAGTCTCCCCTGCGTGGTAGGCCAGAGCATCCTCCTTGCGGTATGTATGCTCCGGATAGGCTGTCTTGTAGGAGCCATCTTTTATCTTGCGGTCTACAGGGCGTATCATACCCTCGGTCACATAGGTCACAGAGCCGTCCGGCCCCACATCCTCCAGATAGCAGAAGACAGTAGCATCATCAGCATCAGCTGCAAACTGTAGACCGACTATCGGATGGCCGGTGATCTCCATCGTACCGGTGAGCGGAGCGCCCGTATAGCACAGCAATTTCTGGTCCTGCTGGCGGCGGTCGGTATAGTGCGTAGCACCATGCCGGTAGAGATCAGTCACGCTATTCCAGCGGGAGGTACTATCAGAGGTAGCTGTATAGTCCACTTTATATGCTACCTCGCCGGAGGCGATATGCTCCGGTGCCGCTGTCAGGCTCAGGTCACCAGAGAGGTAGATACGTGACCCTGCCGCAGCGTGTGGCGGCCATACATCTGACGACTGCCACGTCTCCTCGCCTACCGTATAGTAGCTGTAGCGTGGCTCCAGGTCTATACCATTATTGATACCCTTCAGGTAGTAGTCAAAGAATCGCAGCATCTCCAGCTTCACATCAAACTTGACCTGACTGGATGTAGCATATGGGCTGGCATCATCAGACGGTCCATGGTCCCACGGACCGATGAGTACTTTCCTGGTGTTGTCCGTATTGAGGCTGGCATCCAGGCTGCCACGCGCCAGGCCACCATCGTACCAGCCGCCTATACGGTATATAGCAGTGCCGGAGTGTGCTATTTTATCCAGGCGCTGGTGTACACTGCAGTCATCGGCGCAGAGTCCTGCAGTGCCTGCTTTATCATCACGAAACTTTACCTGCTGCAGACCCACAGTGATATCAAAGTTGGCCTTATGCTGTGCTATGGCCTTGGCCAGTATTTCCTTCCCATCGTCTGCCTTTACGGCATGTATGCCTGTTATCAGGTTAGCATGCGGAGAGAATGGGCTGAAGTCGTTATTATCCAGCGAGCGCGTAGTATAGCCCCATATATCGACAAATGGTCCCTGGCAGACGCCACCCGGGAAGATGATATTCTTGTACAGGTCAAAAATAGCAGAGCGTGGTATGCAGGCTTTCACAGCCGGGTGTTGATTGGCCAGCAGCATCTCTGCTGTGGTGCCCAGGTAGGAGACTCCGGTCGTACCGACCTTGCCATCACACCATGGCTGCGCTACTATCCAGTCTACTACCTGACGGCCATCCGCTATCTCCTCCGGACTAAACTCCATCTTGCGCTCACCGGGAGAGGCCCCGGTGCCACGCACATCTACCACTACCACTGCATAGCCATAGGAGGTAAAGAACCTGACCTCGCTCTCCGGTATCATACCAAAGACAGGATCACGCAGCATGCTCAATGGCCACTTGGCATGTATAGCACGTACATAGCGTGTCAGGTACACGATGGCTGGCACCTTCTTACCCGGCTCAAGGTGCTTTGGCAGGTAGACATCTGTAGCCAGTGGGGTGCTATCACGCATATAGACATATTGCGTAGCGTAGCGAAATCCATCGTAATCTGGGGACGAATACCCGGAGTAAATACCCAGCCTGCTGATAGGGCGTTGCGCTACATCATTTCTCGGTTTGGCACCGTAGCTGGCCAGCGCCAGCAGAGAGAGTACAAGGAGTGTCAGCTTCTTCACGTGTGTATGGTTTACTACTGCAAAAGTACAGGATGCCCTTAAGTCCAGTGTAACGATACCCTCTTCACATACTGATAGAAAGGATGAGTTGGCTTAATATGGAAACTATGGCCGGCCTTTCACAGGAAAGGTATCAACAAACGGCAGGGCAAATAACAGCGAGAGTATATCATACCTGCGAAACCGGAAGCCACTTGCGCAGATCTATTCGCTTTGCCAGATTGATGAAAGGCAGCTCTATGAACTGGTAGGTAAAATAGCTGACTGCAATAGTGGTCATAGATACGATGAGTACCATAGCCGGCAGTATCCATACCGTTGGCAAATACACCTGCATAGCACTGAAGTGAAAAGCATATAGGATGATCCAGTGCAGCAAGTAAAGGCTGAATGATATTCTGCCTATAAATGACAGGATAAAGTTGCTTAATAAATCCTGGAGACGTGCCGACTGCAGTATAAGCAACAAGAAAACAGAAGAGGCTAAAGCTGAAAAATAGAAGTAAATAATATCACGATCCATACCTATCAGATCCTGAAAGACATTTAAGGTGTACTCCAGTCGTGGCAAAACTGGCAAAACATGCCGCACTGAATATAGTACCAGGCATACAGGCAATGTAAGCAGGAGCGTCCCGGTCCGATCGAGCCAGGCTACCCTCTGGCCAGCACGGTGAAAGTCATATATCCATACTCCCAGCATGAAATGTAGCAGGAAGGGGCTAACAAATTTGTAGGAAAACAATAGTAGCACCATCAGGCCATAAAATACATGGCGCTCACGCAGGGTGAGCAGCAGGACTGGCATGAGCAGAGATAGTACCAACTCTATACCCATGGTCCATCCGGGTGGGAGCAGGCGGTGTACCCCAGAGGTCAGCAGCAGCTCTTGCAGGAGGTAGAAGAGTTTGTGATCTGCTGAGAGGAAAAATGCAACGACCACCGCCACAATATACAAAGGGTAGATACGAAAGAGACGCCTGAGAATATAGTTAGGAAAATAGAAGCCCCCTTTGAGATCCTTCAGAGACGATGCCAGCACAAATCCGCTGAGCACAAAGAAAAAAGAGACAGCTTCCGAGCCATTGAAAAGTACTTTGAGGGTTGCCAGCGTCCATGGTGTGAGAGGAGTATCTCCCACCTCATAGTTATACGCCCGGATAGTATGATAGACGAGTACCGACCATGCCGCGATACCACGCGCACTATCCAAAAATTCAAAACGCCCTGATGCCTGAGGTTTTGTCTGACTATCGGCCATTTATTTTTTATGGCAAAATAGCCATTACATACTGTAGCGGTCCTATGATACTGATCCCAGAAAGTATGAGTTTAGTTACCTCCTGCTGATTCTCTTTCCCTTCTTTATGTCAATAGATGACCGATAGCACGCACTATATATCTGCCAGAAGTAGCTGGTCACGTACCTGTACGCCACGCTCTGTCTCAGCGAGGCTGATCATCTCTACCGTAGGGTCATGCTCCAGGAAGAGCAGATACTCATTCTTTGCCGCTGTGGGCAGGAGTGCTTCTTTCTCTGATAGGGTCAGTAGTGGGCGGGTATCATAGGCCATCACATATGGCAATGGCACATGCCAGCGCGACGGTACCAGATCTGCTGCGTACACTATCGTCCGGCCTTTGTATCTGATATGTGGTGTGATCATGCTCTCCGTATGGCCACTCACAGTCCGGATGAGGATATCCGGATGTATCTCCCGCGAGCCGTCATTCACAAATTTCAGCTGGCCGCTCTCTTGTATCGGCAGTATATTTTCTTTGAGGAAAGATGCCTTCTCTCTTGCATTGGGTTTGGTAGCCCACTCCCAGTGCTTGTCATTGCTCCAGTAGGTAGCATTGCGGAAAGCAGGCACGAGCTTCTCTCCTTCCCTTTTGATCGCACCACCGCAGTGGTCAAAGTGGAGGTGCGTGAGCAATACATCAGTGATATCATCTGCTGTGAAGCCCAGCTTTGCCAGAGACTTATTCAGCGTATCGTCCCCATGCGGCTCATAGCGGCTAAAGAACTTTTCATCCTGCTTATTGCCGAGACCTGTATCTACCAGTATGAGTTTTTTGCCATCCTCTATCAGCAGGCATCGCATAGCCCAGGTACACATACCATTGGCATCGGACGGATGCAGCTTGATCCACATGCTGCGCGGCACTACGCCAAACATGGCGCCACCATCCAGCTTGAATAGTCCTGTATCTATTGTGTGTAGTTTCATGATGTGATAGTCTTTAGTTCAGATCCTCATCAAACTCATCGTCAAACAGATCATCTATATCCTCATCCTGTATGTGACGCTCGCGGAGGGCTACCATCTTGAGCGCAGCGATGGCGCACTCGGTGCCCTTATTGCCATGCTTGCCGCCGGCGCGGTCTACAGCCTGCTGGTGGTCATTGGTAGTGAGCAGGCCAAAGATGAATGGCGCATTAGCATCCAGAGAGAGATCCATCAGCGCCTGTGAGACGGCATTATTGATATAGATATCGTGGTCTGTATCACCCTTGATCACGCAGCCGAGTACGATCACCGCATCGCACTCCTCGCCCAGGTAGAGCGTCTGCGCAGCGAGCGGCAGCTCATAGGCGCCGGGAGCGTAGTCCACTATGATGTTCTCTTCTGCTACATTGTGGGCCAGCAGTGTATTGATAGCTGCATCGCGCAGCGCAAAGGTGATATCACTGTTGTACTCAGACACGATGATACCGATAG
Source organism: uncultured Chitinophagaceae bacterium (assembly GCA_964571705.1). Taxonomy (GTDB): domain Bacteria; phylum Bacteroidota; class Bacteroidia; order Chitinophagales; family LD1; genus UBA1941. The sequence continues at coordinate 585 of CAZNDJ010000116.1, read as the reverse complement.
ACCAGGTAGCGCCATCTGGTATCTCCTTAGGGTCGTAGCTCGATAGGTTTTTGAGATTAGTAGCCATGTATGCTTTATGATTATGATGTGAAGTAAAATAAAAAGAGGGAATGTGTCGCCACTTCCCTCTCTGATCACCTGAGTGAAAATTTCTTAGCTCTCTACGCTGAGGCGGGCGAGGAACTTCTCCACGTCACGGCCTTCGGCTGTGTTAGGGTACTTTTCCTTTACCTTATTGTAGGTTTCCTTAGCCTCGTTGTACTTCTTGTTGCGCTCGTAGTATTTGCCGAGCTTCAGCAGATACATAGGGGCAAACTGCTCATTGTCTGAGAAGTCAGCAGCCTTTTTGTAGTAGCTCACCGCATCGTCAGTCTTATTCTGATCAGCATAGGCATCGCCTATCAGGTTCAGCTTGGCAGCGCCGAGTATCGGATCGCTGGTACTGTAGCTATTCAGTGCGTCTACGGCGTTCTTGTAGTCCTTCTTGGCCAGGTAGCAGGCACCTATGTAGTAGTTTGCCAGGTTTGCTGCCTTGGTCATGCTGTAGCTCTTCTTGATCTCCAGGAAACCCTTGAACGGAGCTGC
>CAZNDJ010000115.1:0-10920 GCA_964571705.1 uncultured Chitinophagaceae bacterium | reverse complement strand
TAGCATAGTGAAGTCTAAGATCAAGGAACTATATACCTTCTCTGGCCTCGGCAAGCTGAAGGTAGACAAGGTAGAGTGCGGTGACATCTGCGCAGTAGCGGGTATCGAAGGTTTCGATATCGGTGATACCATAGCTGATATAGAAAAGCCGGAAGGCCTCCCTCCTATCTCTATAGACGAGCCTACTATGAGTATGACCTTTACGGTCAATACAGGTCCGTTCTTTGGTAAGGAAGGTAAGTTTGTGACCTCACAGAAGATCCGTGAGCGCCTGTACAAGGAGCTGGAGAAGAACCTCGCACTCCGCGTAGAGGATACTGCTACAGCTGATACCTTTATAGTGTATGGCCGTGGTGTACTGCACCTGGGTATCCTGATAGAGACCATGCGCCGCGAGGGCTACGAGCTCTGTATAGGCAACCCTCGTGTGATCATCAAGGAGATAGATGGCATGAAGTGCGAGCCTATAGAGGTACTGACCATAGATGCTCCGGAAGATGTAGCCGGCAAGTGTATAGAGCAGGTGTCTATGCGCAAGGGTATGATGACTACTATGGAGCCAAAGGGAGACCTGATGCACGTAGAGTTTGAGATACCATCACGTGGTATCATAGGCCTGCGTACCCAGATCCTGAACGTATCCGCAGGTGAGGCTATCATGGGTCACCGCTTCAAGGGCTATGAGCCGTGGAAGGGCGAGATCCCTAACCGTATAGCTGGTGTGCTCGTCTCTATGGAGACCGGCAAGGCTGTGACCTACGCGATGGATAAGCTGGCTGACCGCGGCAAGTTCTTCCTGCCTAATGGTGACGACATATATGAAGGCCAGATAGTAGGTGAGCATATCCGCCCGGGCGACCTGGTAGTGAATATCTCCAAGACCAAGCAGCTGACCAACTTCCGTGCGTCTGGTACAGATGAGAAGTCTAACCTGGCCCCTCCTACTATCATGAGCCTGGAGGAGTCTATGGAGTACATACAGGAGGACGAGTACGTAGAAGTGACGCCAAAGAGCATCCGCCTGCGCAAGATCCTGCTGAAAGAGAACGACCGTAAGCGTGCCGGCAACAAGTAAGCACAGCTCCATTTTAACATATCAAGCGGCCCCTCAGGGCCGCTTTTTTTTGCCATAGAGGGGAAGTTTTTCGACTATGAACGAGTTCATTGATTAAGCTCAGATGGGCATATTCAAGCCTTGATCTCGCATTTGTCCAGATTTGTGGACTCAAGTTTTTCGACTACGGGAGAATCATAAATTTATGTAAATCAAACTTTAATGCATTAAAACAAAGCAACCTGACAACAATCAGCAAAAATAAAAGCCCAGCTTGTTTGGATTCGTTCTAAATAAGATTTTCTTTGCGCTTAATTAGAATCATTCCAAATAAGCCCACATGAAAAGACTCTTTACTATTTTCTTTCTATTGACCGCGACCAGCCTCCTGGCGCAGCAGAGTGGGGGTACTAAGGAAGATTCACTGCAGTCCGGCTTCAAGGCCTTTCTGAAAGGAACAACTATCGGTGGATACGGCAATATCTTTTACCAGCGCGATTTTAACAGAAAGTACTCCGAGGCCAATCTGGAGCGCTTTGTTTTATTTCTTGGTCATCGCTTTAGCAAGAACATTTCCTTCTTTAGTGAGCTGGAGGTAGAGAATGCCGTAGTGGATGGTGCAGGAGCCCGCGGAGGTGAGCTCGCTCTGGAGCAGGCCAATCTGAAATTTGATGTCAATGCCCATCACTATTTTCTGGTAGGTCTCTTCCTGCCGCGTATAGGTACGCTGAATGAAAACCACCTGCCTACTAGTTTCAACGGCAATGAACGAAATAGAGTAGAGACATTCATCATCCCATCCACATGGAGAGAGATAGGCATAGGGTACTACGGTACAATGAAGCGCTTCCCGCTGTCATGGTCCATAGGCCTGGTAAATGGCCTGAATGCCGCAGGATTCCAGCATGGTACGGGCATAAGAGAAGGCATGTTTGAAGGACGTTTTGCATCTTTCAATAACATGGCTATCACAGCAGCGCTGCTGATCAATAAGGGTGGGTTTCGCGCACAGGTCAGTGGCTATTATGGCGGGTCTGTAGGTGCTGCGCCCCGGCAGGCGGATAGCCTGCAGCTGGTATCAGGGATGTTTGGCTCACCGGTGATCATGGGGGAGGCAGATGTACAGTACCGGATACGCGGCTTCAATGCCAAGATACTCGGTGTGGTAGTAAGCATACCGGAGGCGGCGGCTATCAATCGTGCCTTTGCCAATAATACACCCTCTATGGAGTATGGCGCCTATGCAGAGGTAGGATATGACCTGCTCACAGAGATCAGAAAGGCAGATGGCCATCAGCTTATAGCCTTTGTACGCTACGAGCGGCTGAATATGAATGCCGCTATACCTACTAATGGTATCATAGATGGCACACTGGATCAGCAGCACATCGTGACCGGACTGAGCTACCTGCCTATACGCAATGTGATAGTGAAAGCCGATGTGCGCATACAGCATACCGGCGCCCAGAATCCGGCGCTGGTATTCAACCCGAGTCCGGTGGCCATCCCATATCAGCAGAATAACGTATTTCTAAACCTCGGCATAGGATATAGTTTCTAATCATGGAAAGAAAAGAGTTTCTCAAACAGACATGCAAAGCCTGCATCGGTATAGGCGCGGGCTGGATGCTCACGGAGCTGGCAGCCTGCTCTCACACACCTATCTACAAGACAGAAGTGAAAGACCACAAGGCGGCTATCCCACTCACGATGTTTGCCGGATCTGATGTGATGATCACATCTATCAAAGGCCTGGAGTATGACGTGGCAATACGTAAGGAAAAAGACAACAGCTACTCTGCGCTGCTGCTGAAGTGTACCCACTTTGACAACCCGCTGACCGCTACCGGTACAGGATATACATGTTCGCTGCATGGAAGCATGTTTGACCGCGAGGGCAAGGTGACACAAGGACCTGCGGAGTATGACCTGAAACACTACAGTACCTCTGTGAACGCGACTGATCTGATCCTTCATTTTGACTAATCATAAAAAGCGTACAACATGACAACTAATCCAGCAGAACACTCTTTTGTAGCGATCAACTACATAGACTGTGACGAGAGCTACAAGCCTCGCTTTGAAGAACTTTTCTCTACCCGTGCTCACCACATAGACACGATGCCGGGCTTTCGCAGCATGGAGGTGCTGAAGCCGGCTGATGGCAGCTCCTTCCTGATCGTGAGCTATTGGGACTCTGAGGCTTCATTCAAAGCCTGGACCGGATCAGAGGCATTCCGCGAGGGACACAAGAGAGGATTTGAAGATATAGCCAAGGCCAGGCAGGAAGGCAAAGAGCCACCGATGAGGTCTTCATTCAAAACATACTCTGTGCTGGCAAGATGACAGCACAAGACACTACTGCAGAAGAGAGGAAAAATAAGTGGGTAGGCTGGCTGAAGAAGTCAGGAGCATTGGTCTTCCTTTTTTTTCTGCTGAAAGGACTGGCATGGCTGGCGCTCGGCGCAGCTGTATGGATGGGATTTATAGCCAAAGATTAGGACTATGCTCAAAAGCCAAACAAGCTATCCGATAGAGGTGCTACGCAAAAGCAAGGCAGTGCTGGAGGCTAATATCAAAGGTGTGCCAGGTATGATCATAAGCCCCGAGGCGGTGCTGCACTACCAGCGCCAGGTGCGAGAGCTGAACCGCGCCATAGAGTACCTGGAGATAATGGAGGCCAACCGGAAAAGGAAAAGAGAGCTAGCCCTGTCAAAGTAAGAACCAGACTGCGACGTCTGTCACCAGTACACAAAGCGCCACCGCGAGAATGGCTATAATGATCCAGAAGAAAGGATCATCAGGGTCATGAGGGACGAGAGAGGATATACGGCGCTGCATCATATCAAATCTACGCTGGGTGCATAGTGCCCAGTCTGCGAAAAGTATAAATGAGAAAACATATGACACTATGATGACAATGACTGAAACCATACAATAGAGATAACATGAAAAAACTCCCGATCGTGCTCCTCTCTGTGGTACTGCTCGCTGCAGGCTGCAGAAAACCCGAAACCAATACCAGCATCACCAGCGATATACCGCCGGTGACCACTGCAGGCAGCGTAGCTACTACAGAAAATGTGCTCCGTGACTTTGCAGATGTGCTGGTCAATCCAAACTATAGAGACCTGCAGGCTAATGCACTGCTGCTACAGCAGGCCGTGTCCACACTCAGCACATCTCCTACAGATGCTAATCTCGCTGCTGCGCAGAATGCGTGGCGCCTGACCCGTGCCCCATGGGAAAACTGTGAGGCATACCTCTTCGGCCCGGTAGAAGACCAAAGCTACGACCCTACTATGGATACCTGGCCACTGGACCGCACGCAGCTGGACTCGCTACTGGCCAGTAGCAATAACCTGAGCCTGGCGGATGTAGATGCCCTGCCTGAATCGCTGAAAGGTTTCCACGCCACGGAATATGTGCTCTTTGGCGTAGGAGGGCAGCAGCGCGCAGCCAATATCACTCCGCGGCAAATGACCTATATAACCTCCCTCACACAGAGTATAGTGAATACCACGACTGCTCTGCGCAATAGCTGGGACAGTACTCAGCCAAACAACTATACAGCGCATATCAAGCAAGCCGGTACCGGCAGCAGCACCTTTGGTACGCGGAGGGCGGCTATACAGGCTATGGTGGCCGCTATGGCAGGTATCTGTGAGGAGGTAGGCACCGGCAAAATGGAGGAGCCGCTGGGGCAAAACGGCCAGGCAGACTCTACTCTGGATGAGTCCAGCTTCTCACATAACTCTACAACGGATTTTACCAACAACATCAAGGGGATCAAGAATGTCTACTTCTGCTCCTACAATGGTGTGACAGGGCACAGCCTGCATGAGCTGGTAGCTGCCAGCAACAGGTCTCTGGACAATCAGATCACCAATGCGATCTACGATGCCGTGGGCTCATTTAATACTATCAGCAGTAACTATGAGGTAGCCATCTACACACAGCGTACGCAGATACAAGCCATACAGGCCAAGCTCGCTACGCTGCAGACGCTCCTGAATGATGACCTGAATAACTGGGTGATCCAGAACATACATGACTAAAACAGAAATCTACCCAAGGTGAAGATGCTTCATATATACAAGAGCAGGACCGCAGCGATCATGGTATCGTTTGGGCTGATCCTTTTCCTGACTATGTGCCGCAAGCCGGATGCCTTTCCCAGCTCAGGCTATGACGAGCGGATGAGTGGCGGGGTCAATACGGCATTTGACGCTACGTCTCATGCCTTCAGCAATGCCTATCCCGGACTGGATGGTGCGGAGACCGCGCTGCACGATCTGGGAGATAGCAAGTTTGAAGCTACCTTTGTCACTGCACCCGCACCTGTCAATAGCGGCCTGGGCCCCTTGTATAATAACGTATCATGTGCCTCCTGCCATCACAATGATGCCAATGGAGAGCCGACAGCGGGCGGGCCTAAGTCGGCCCTGCTGATCAGGGTGAGTATGCCGGGGCAGGACGAGCATGGCGGACCCGTGCCAGTGCCGGGCTTTGGCCTGCAGATAGAGGATAAGGCTCCTATAGGCAAACAGCCTGAAGCTACAGTCAATATCACCTACAACACGCAGACGTATTCATTTCCTGACGGCGAAAGCTATGAGCTGCGCAGGCCCATCTTCACCCTGACCAATACCTACACCGGCCTACCTGGCGGCTATCTGATGTCGGCCCGGGTGCCACTGCCAGTGATGGGGCTGGGCATGCTGGAGGCTGTGCCAGAGAGCGATATCCTGGCCAATGCTGATCCGGATGACAGAGACCAGGATGGCATCAGCGGCCGGGCTAACTATGTGTGGGACCCGGATACAAAATCTACGAGGCTGGGGCGCTTTGGCTGGAAGGCCAATGTATCCAGTATCCTCAATCAGGTAGCAGGAGCACTGAATAACGATATAGGCATCACCAGCCGGCTGGCACCGGTAGAGACCAGCTATGGCCAGCCTCAGGATGACGGGCTGGCAGATGACCCTGAGATGCCTGATAGTGTGCTGAATGCACTTGATTTCTACATACACACCCTGTCAGTGCCGGCACGAAGAGATGTGACAGATGCACAAGTGGTGAGGGGCAAACAAATATTCAAAGCTGCCACGTGTAGCCGCTGCCATGCAGAGACACTGACCACGGGCACGGATGTAGGATTCCCGGCTATATCTAACCAGCGCATACATCCCTATACTGACCTGCTGCTACACGATATGGGTGGTAGCCTGGCCGATAGCCGCCCGGACTACCTCGCAGACGGATCAGAATGGCGCACACCGCCGCTCTGGGGCATAGGCCTGTATGAGCGGGTGGCGTCTCCCCCACACTACATGAATGACGGACGGGCACGGACCCTGATAGAGGCCATCATGTGGCATGGCGGTGAGGCCACCAATGCCAAGAACTATGTGAGCCAACTCAGCAAGGCAGACAGGGATGCGCTGATAGCCTTTCTGAAGTCACTCTAGTCCACAGATCAGCTATATCCATTGCCTATGTACACTACAAAGTGTGTATAGTGCTTCGCCACATCTACCGAGAGAAAAAGTATGATCAGAATCCTAAAAACAGGTCTGACCTAAGACACAATACTGATTTAACAAATCGCTATCAGCGAAATCAACAGCTGCACCACACTGATTGTTATTGAATTGTGTACTTCTTTTCGCTGAATTTTCGGTGGGGCATCATCTTTTCTTAACACATCTTACAGATATTTGCTGCCTAATCCCTATTACATTATGAAGCAATTATCTCCACGTTTACTTTTTGCGGTATTCTTTCTGGCCTGTACCCAGTACCTGAGTGCACAGACACTTCTGGCGGGTTGGGACTTTCAGACTACGTCTGGGGGCGGCACAGCCTCTGCAGCAGCACCTAGCGCTCCCTCCACATATGTGGCCAATGTCGGATCTGGCACCATGTACCTGAATGGTACCAATGGAGCCAGCACATGGATCACAGCCACCTCGGGCAATGAAGTAACAGCCTTTGGCGGCTCCAGCCTGAATGTCAGCACAGGTATGAGCAACACAACAGCTTCCCCTTCCTGCCTGGCACTGCTGGGTGGTACCACTACCTCAGCGAATGGTAAGAGGATCGTCTTCAAATTTAATATGACTGGCTATAAGGATCTGGTAGTCTCCTATGCCACACAGGGTACCAGTACTGGATTTACCACACAGACATGGGAGTATAGTACAGATGGGACTAACTGGAATGCTGTACAGGCAGTGAGCTCTATTCCCACATCTTTTGCTGTAAAGACATTAAGCACTATCACAGGCCTGGACAATATAGCGACTGCTTATCTGCGTTTCACCGGCACGGGTGCTACGGGCGCTGCCGGCAATAACCGCCTGGACAATATCCAGCTCAATGCCACTGCTTTGCCATCTACCTATCTGAGCGCCACTGCACTCCATGGTTTTGGTACCACTAACTGTATCAACAATACCTTTGGGCCGGACTCCTTTACGATCACAGGTGTGGGTCTCACCACTGCCAATGTGACTGTAGCTGCCCTCTCAGGATTTACTTATGCTACGTCATATGCGGGGCCTTACTCTTCTTCTCTGTCACTCACACAGCCAGGTGGTGCCTATACTCAAAAGGTATATGTACAATTCTCTCCGACTGCTGTACAATCATATAGTGGCAATATAGCAGTAGGTGGCGGCGGCGCTACCTCTATCAACGTAGCTGCCAGCGGCTCCGGCATCAATACTGCTCCTACACTGACCACAGGTGGTGCGAGCACTATCACTACATCATCTGCGATCGATACGGGATTTGTGACCGCAAACGGATGTAGCCCTTTCACCGGCTATGGTATAGAGTATAGCACGACTGCAGGCTTTACCACAGGCACAGGTACACAGGTGAGCAGCAGCAACCTGAGCGGAGGTATGTTCACCTCCAGCCTGACAGGCCTTTCTTCTGGTACGACCTATTACTATCATGCCTATGTGACCACTGCATACGGTACTTATTATGGCGCAGAGAAATCTTTCCTGACCACCTCTCCGTCACCTATACTGGCCTCCAGCACGCTCAGCTCTTTTGGCAATGTGTGCACAGGCAGCACAGGCGGACCTAATAGCTTTAACATCACAGGTGTGAGCCTGACCACTGCAGATATCACTGTAGGTCCTCTCACAGGGTACACTTTCAGCACTACTTCCGGTGGTACCTATACAGCCAGCCTGACACTCACCCAGCCGGGCGGTGTATTCAGCCAGGCAGTTTTTGTGAAGTTTTCACCTACACTGGTGCAGTCCTATGCAGGCACCATACCTGTGAGCGGTGGCGGCTCTGCCCTGCCTGCAGATGTAGCTGCTGATGGTACAGGTGTAGCGCCTCCAGCGCAGCCGTCAGCCATCACCGGACCTGCGGCTCCGTGCAAATCTACTACAGGTATCAACTATAGCGTGACCAGCGTACCAGGAGTGACCTATACCTGGGCACTGCCATCTGGCTGGACACAGACTGCGGGTAGCAATACCAACTCTATCACTGTGACCTCGGGCACTACCAGCGGTACTATCTCTGTGACACCGAATAACGGCTACTGCAATGGTACACCATCTACGCTGGCTGTAGCTCCGGTCACTACACCGTCTCAGCCGTCTGTGATCAGCGGCAGCCCTAGTGTATGTACAGGTGCTACCGGCGTGACCTACTCTGTGACCAACGTAGCAAGCATCACCTATATCTGGAACCTGCCATCAGGCTGGACACAGACAGCCGGCGGCAGCAGCAACTCTATCACCGTAAGTGCGGGCTCTACAGGCGGTACTATCTCTGTGACGCCGACCAATGGTAACTGCTCTGGCACACCTCGCACACTAGCGGTATCCGTAGATCCACTGCCTGCCGTGACTGCCAGCAATAGCGGCCCGGTATGCCAGGACAGCGCCTATACGCTGACCGCTAATGGTTCTAACTTCATGACCTATCAGTGGAGCAATGGTACTGCATCATCGGGCCTGATCTATCAGCAGAATTTCAACAACCTGCCGTCATCAGGCACCTCTGTGACCTGGGTAGATAACTCAACCGTCCCGGGCTGGTATGCCAGTAGCAGCAACCTCGCTACTACGGGCATCACTCCGGGTACAGGCAGCAGCAACTCGGGTGGTATATTCAGCTATGGCAGCACAGGCTCTCCAGAACGCGCACTGGGCTCTCAGGGCTCTGGTAGTACTAATACACTGAACTATGGCCTGCACCTGACCAATACTACCGGCGCTACTATAGACAGGATATTCGTACAGTACACCGGCGAGCAGTGGAGAGATGGTGGCGCAGCTGCAAACTCGTTGACCTTCTCCTATAGCACCTCTGCTGCGGCTATCAACTCAGGCTCCTATACTAACGTAACAGCTCTCGACTATACCACCGCGGTAGCATCTGGTACGGCGGGCGCGCTGAATGGCAACTTAAACCAGACAATAGTAACCGGCACAGTATCTCTGGGTACACCGCTGGCCAATGGCGGTACCATCTGGCTGCGCTGGACAGATATAGACAATACCGGTGGCGATATGGGCATCGCGCTGGACGATGTGACTGTGATCCTCTACAGCAGCGCAGGCACTCTGCTGGCTACGCCATCTGCTACTGTGAGCACGCCGACCTTTGCCGCCTCTGGCGAACTGAGCAATGCTGTGTATAGCGTACCTGCGGCTACTGCATCCGGCACCTATACGCTGACTGCGGCCAATCCATCCGGATGCACTACGACTACTACTACCAGCCTGTCTGTGTCACAGCATGCTACAGGTGTGGCTAACGCATCTGGCAATGCAAGCATCCTGAATACTGCTACGTACACACTAAGCGGCTCTGCCAGCAACTATAGCAGCTACACCTGGTCCGCTAACGGTGGTACAGGTACGCTGACAGGTACTAATACTTTGACACCGACCTATCATCCTGGCGCCAGCGAGGTAGGTACCGTGACTGTAACGCTGACGGTAAGCCCGCTCTCTCCATGTATAGGCGATGTGGTGGATAGCATGATACTCACTATCACTCCTGCGGGCAATGTATGGATCGGTAATACTTCTAACTGGTTCACCGCATCTAACTGGTCCGGTGGTACCGTACCGAATACCTGCTCCGCTGCTGCAGTAATAGCTCCTGTGAGTGGCGCGCATGTGTACCCAGTGCTGACACTATCGGCACAAGTGGGTAACATATCAGTGTACTCCGGCGCTCAGATCACCGTGAATAGCGGTCAGTCCCTGAGCGTGTGTGGCAGCTGGACAGGTGGCGCTACTACGGCTGCTACGATAGCCGGCGCAGGTAGCGTAGTGCTGAACGGTACTACTGCTCAAACGGTGACCGGTAATACAACTCTGAATACCCTGATAGTAAATAAAACTGCTGGCACCACCACAGTCAGTGGCACTGTGACTGTCAATACAGCGATCGTGCTGACCCGTGGCAGCGTATCTGCAGCACCTGCCAGCGTCGTGACACTGAAGTCAGGCTTAGGTGGTACAGCCTACCTGGATAATTTCACCAGTGGTACTCCTGGCACATGGTCTGGCAACCTGACCGTAGAACGCTACGTACCAAACGCTACAATCGGCTATCGCGACATCAGCTCGCCGGTGAGCAATGCGAAGGTATCTGACTGGGCAGCAGATTTCACTGTAAATGGTCCAAATGCCGTAAACTGCTGGTATGCCTACACTCCATACCCTACGCTGCAGTACTACAATGAGTCTACCAATACCCCTACTACGGACTACTATGGAGGCTTCATCAGTACTACTCTTGGCACTAATGCACTGACACCGATGAAAGGATATGCTGCACGCCTCTACAGTGCGCCACTGACCATCAATACCACC
>CAZNDJ010000114.1:0-10972 GCA_964571705.1 uncultured Chitinophagaceae bacterium | reverse complement strand
CTGGTCATCCAGTGGAAACGGCACCTCGTCGTCGTGTGCTTCTTTCGATATGTCTTTCTCTTTTGCCATTATTCCGGTTGCCCGTTTGTATCTACCTTTCGGTAGTCTCTATTATTTTTTCTCTATTCGCTCTGCTACCCTCAGCTTTGCTGATAGCGACCTGCTATTCTTCTTTGCTTCTTCACTGCCCGCCACCACTGGTTTCTTTGTGATCAGCTTCCACGGCCTTTCAAAGTTTCCGAAGAAGTCTTTCACAGGCTCATCTTCAAAGGTCCCGTGCTTCATATAGTTCTTCACCAGCCTGTCCTCCAGCGAGTGGAAGGTGATCACTGCCAGCCTGCCGCCCTCTCCGAGTAGTTCCTTGCTCTCGGTCAGCACATCCTTCAGCGCTCCCAGCTCGTCATTCACCTCCATACGCAGCGCCTGGTAGACCTGCGCCATGTAGCGGTGTATCTCGCCGCGGCCCTCTTGCTCGCATAGCGCGCGCAGATCTGCAGTAGTTTTGAAGCTGCTCTGCGCCCTATGCGCCACGATGGCCTGCGCAAGCGTCCTTGCATTCCGCACCTCGCCATATTCGCCAAACATCTCCTGCAGGCTATCGGCATCGTACGTATTTAGTATCTCCGCTGCCGTCAGGCTGTCGCTCTGGCTCATGCGCATATCCAGCGGCCCTTCGAAGCGGTAGCTGAAGCCGCGTGATGCCTCATCAAACTGAAAAGAGCTCACACCGAGATCGGCCAGTATGCCGTCTACCCGCGTGATACCCTCCAGCCGGAGGAATCGGCGCATGTGGCGGAAATTGGCCCGGATCAGGGTGAAGCGCTCATCGTCTATCGCGTTTCGCGCTGCATCTGCATCCTGGTCAAAGCCGATCAGCCTGCCCTCAGGCCCGAGATGCTTCATGATCTCGCGCGAGTGGCCGCCGCCGCCAAAGGTCGCATCGATGTATATGCCGTCAGGCTGTATGGCCAGGCCATCTATACACTCATGTAAAAGAACAGGTATGTGATAGCTCACAATTCTTCTTTAATTGATAGTTGACAATTGATAATTGACAGTGGTCAGATCTGATTGATACCAGTTGCTTTCGCGCCGGTATCAATTGTCCATTGTCAATTACCCATTACCCTTAGCGTCCAGATATTGGGATACTTCGGCAGCGAGCTGCTGCACATTGGAGAGATGGCCTGCTATGTATTGCTCATACTTCGTAGCCTCCCACACCTGTATGCGGTCAAACTGGCCCTTGAGGACCACTTCTTTCGCACTGCCGATGTATCTCATCAGTTGCTTAGAGATCAGGAAACGATCGGCACTGTCCATTTCCACTTCGGTGAGGCCTACGGTGATAGCGTTGGTGAAGGCACGGTGTGTGGGGTTGAATGGGTTTAGCTGCCTCAGTTTCTCCTCCTGCGCCTTCCAGGTCTCCAGGGGGTAGATCACGAGACAGTCATCCAGGTCTCTGGCGATCATAAACCTCCCCTTGTCACCATCGGCAAACTGACGGCTAAACGACACGGGCATTTTGACACGCCCCTTGTCGTCTACACTGCAGTTTATTTCGCCTAAAAAGCGCATTTGGGTTTTTTACTGATTATGCCACCAAAAGTATGAGTATTTCCCACTACTCACCACTTCTTACCACAAAACTATACAAATTCTTTTCAACACATCAAAAAATCTCAGATAACTGAGTAAAACCAATGGTTTCAGAGGTGGTAAAAAGTGTAGTTTTAGTGGATAAACGTTTTGGTGTGGATTATTGTTGCTTTCTCCACATGGTTTTTAACAGTTTATCCACAGAAAAGGGCCGGTTTTAAACTTTTCAGCTTTTGGGGAAATGGGGAAATCGGCTAAAAAGGGGCGGTTAGAGGGGGCGAAAGTGGTAGGAATGGCGGCTCTGGGGGAGGAAGTGGTAAATCAAGCTCAATGCATCATATTGAAAGCTGTTTTCGAGTATCTTTAGTGTGCTATGAGAAAGTTATGTGGTCCTAGCAGCTATGATGTTTTAAGGCTGGTAGTGGTCTTTTGCTTTGTCCTTTGGAGCGTCATTGAGTGCGCTGCTCAAGTCGTTTCCCCTCGCAATTATGATCTACCGGTATCTTTTGATAAACCAGCAGCTTGGATAGAAGCCGATAAGGATAGGTTGGATCCTACGCGGATCGGTTATTTTGGAAAAGCTCCAACTGATATGAGGCTCTCAGATTTTCTGGAAGTACTCCGCACAGAAAAGGATTTTGGAAAATTGATAAATGCCAAAGCCTGGGCAGTAGAAAATTACCGGCTGGCTTTCCCATATCTTCTACAGAGCCTTATAGATACCTCTTTTGTGGGCCTCTCTAATTCTGCTGATCTGATCATTCCCGGCCGGGAAAAGGAATTAACTTTTTATGGGCACGGTGGTGTATTGTATGACGATCTCTTTACAGTAGCAGGCCGGGCTGCTTTTATCCTCAATGATATGACTGGAGAAGAGATAGCTGTCGTACAGCCGCATACCACTCTCGACACGCTGCAAAGCTATCAGCGGCAATGGATCCTATGGCTAAGGAGATTATCTCCACGTAAATAATGTATGTTTTCTCTATATTCATTATAAATCAAGACTGATCATGAAAACTACCATTCTCACAGTACTAGCCTTCCTTGTTTTATCCGTCTCTGCTACGGCTGCCAAAGACCCCGAAGCCGATGTCTCTGACAGGATGGAGAAGGTCACAAAGCTCCAGAATAAGGGTAAATATGAAGATGCCGTCACAGCAGTGAATGAACTGCTCACTTTGTACCCGCGCTATGGCAAAGGGTGGGATAAACTGCTCGAGCTAAATGATATATTATTTGACCAGGCTAAACGATCCGATGCCCTGCTCGGAGGATTGTCAGTGACCGTGAGCAGCAAGGATGGCAAACCTGTATCTGCAGAGAATGACTCCATGGCCCGGCAGCTGGAGAAAATGCTGAACGACTTCAGGCCCTCGGCCCTCGCCCGTCGCAAGACGCTGCTGGACTGCCGCAGGGCCTGCATGAGCAGCGGGTCCGCCTGGCACTCCTCCATACGACTGCGCAATACACTCGTAGACGCTCCTACTGATACTAATATCAATAAGACAGCCCGTCGCTACTTTGCAGAGGGAGAGGAGCAGTTTATGGCGCGCAACTATAACAAGGCGGCTGAGAACTACCGCAAGGCGATAGAGGCAGACCCCAATATCTACAAGGCGCGTCTATACCTGGGTGACGTCTATTACTTTACCAAGCGCTACAATGATGCGATAGAAGTTTTCCGTGAGGCGGTGGCTACGCACCCTGACCAGCAGGAGCCGCTGAAATATCTGTGTGATGCCTACTACAATGCCGGCATGTATGACAAGGCCTATACAGCTGCCGAGGATGCCGTGATCATGTATCCCGACCTATCCATGCTGGCCAAACTGCTAGACGCAGCAGAGGGTGTCAAAAAGCCATTTCACCTCAACCGGATACCGCGTGGTGTACTACCGGTGTCGCCGCGTGCAGATACGGTAGCCGGCACAGAGGAGGCCAGGTACCACCGCACCGAGTCGGGTACACTCTGGTTTTATTACAATCAGGCACGGAATAATGTCAAAGGGCACTATGATACGACAGGAGTGCTATCTGGTGTAGGGGATATCACGCGTCAGCGCTATCTGGAGGTGTACTGCTGGGAGTATATGCTGAGCAGGTCCAAAGACGTAGACCTGGACGATGCCCGCAAAATGCAGGAAAAAGGCTTCCTGGATTGCTATGTCATGGTCAGCTGTTTCCATCAGGATTTTTATGATCAGTACCGGCAGTTTGCAGCGGGCAATAAGCAGCACATCCGCGATTACTTTGCATTGCTGGCAAAGGAGCAGGAGGAGAAGTGAGTTGCAATACATCTACTGATCAAAATACCAACCGCGATATCTTGATAGATCCGGGTCGGACCAGATAGTGGTCTTGCTAATAGTAACGTCTTGCGAGAAAACCCTCAGGTCCGGGTGATAAGACGCTACATATTCTTTTGAGACCAAAAGGATCATGCGTGGTAGATCTCCATGCATTACCAGGCATTCGACGAATTGCATCGTCATGAAAAACGGCGTATTTATCAATTCAGTCAAACCCTTATTAGTTGCCAAAATGATTGTATCATTTCTGATGGCGAAAGGTTTTATGGTATCCCATGTCGGTACGTTGTAATAGCATAATTGCCGGAAGGCCTGATGAAAGTAATTTACACTGGGTATGAGTGACGGGCCGCGCTCGCATGTATAAGTTTTATAGATGATCCAGTTGTTATCCATATTGTGTAGGGTGGTATGGATAGTCACTAGCAAAGCGGCATTTGCCTTGCCATTTACATTAGCAGGCTTGCTTATAGACAGAACCTCCGCCTGCAGGGTCAGATGCTCAATATTTGTCGCCAGACATGGTGTTCCTGTCAAAGCGAGGAATAATGCTAATAGTGCTTTCATACGTTGCCTGGATTCAGTCCTGGACAAGGTAGGCTTCTTTCCACTTCATAGTGTTTTCTTTAGCAAAAATTAAGGCGTGTGGAGCTTATAATAGTGTGGCTTTCAGTTCGAAAACAGCTATCTTTTTACTGACATCCCTCATTTACCGCATCCCCCATTTCTTTATACCTTTACCCTATCAAAACAGATAAGAAATGGATACAATGACCGTCAATAAACCAGCCGCTGCGGCCACAGAAGATTTCCTCCCGCTGCTCGGTACCGATCACGTAGAGTTTTATGTAGGCAATGCCAAGCAGTCTGCCTACTACTATCAGTCTGCCTGGGGCTATGAGCTGGTAGCCTATGCCGGACCAGAGACAGGCCAGCGTGACCGCGCCAGCTACGTACTCCAGCAGGGCAAGATACGCATCGTACTCACCAGCTCTATGCATCCAGATCATGATGCAGCTGCATATCAGCTACAGCACGGTGATAGTGTGAAGGTGCTGGCCCTCTGGGTAGATGATGCGACCAAGGCTTTTGAAGAAACTACAAAGCGCGGTGCGAAGGCTGTGATGAATCCTGTAAAGATCTCTGATGAACACGGTGAGGTAGTGATATCAGCCATCCAGACCTACGGCCAGACCATCCACAAATTTGTGGAGCGTAAGAATTATAAGGGTGCCTTCCTGCCTGGCTATCAGCCGTGGAGCTCTGGGGTGCCAGTCAAGCCGGTGGGCCTGCAGTATGTAGACCACTGTGTAGGCAATGTAGAGCTGGGCCAGATGAATGAATGGGTGAAGTTCTACGAGGATGTGATGGGCTTCAAGCTGCTCCTGACCTTTGATGACAAGGATATCTCTACTGAGTACTCTGCCCTGATGAGCAAGGTAGTGAGCAATGGCAACGGCTATATCAAGTTTCCTATCAATGAGCCAGCCGAAGGCCGCAAGAAATCCCAGATAGAGGAGTACATTGAGTTTAATCATGGACCGGGTGTGCAGCATATGGCTGTGGCCACTAATGATATCATCGCCACAGTAGCAGAGCTCCGGGCTCGCGGTGTGGAGTTCCTCCGCGTGCCGGATGTCTACTATGATGACGTATGGGATCGTGTAGGTATCATCAAGGAAGATCGCGAAGCGATCAAGAAGCTCAATATCCTGGTAGACCGCGACGATGAGGGCTACCTCCTGCAGCTATTCTCAAAGCCGGTACAGGACCGTCCTACCTTCTTCTTTGAGATCATACAGCGCGTAGGAGCCAAGTCTTTTGGCAAGGGCAATTTCAAAGCACTCTTTGAATCCATAGAGCGCGAGCAGGAGCTACGCGGCAATCTCTAGCCATCAACATAAACAGATATAGAGCAGCCCCTTATAATAGGGGCTGTTTTTTTGTCTCATTTGTATTGACTCAATACTCACCACTCACTACTCACTACGATTCCCTATTATTGCACCCGTGAGCATACTCCGTACACTCAAAGTAGACAAGACCTGGACACTCTTCCTGGACAGGGATGGCGTGATCAATCTGCATTACCCTAAGGACTACGTCAAGACCTGGGATGAGTTCTTCTTTCTGGAGGGAGCTATAGATGCTATTGTGCGCTTGTCACAGGTCTTTGGCAAGGTGATCGTAGTGACCAATCAGCAGGGCGTGGCCAAAGGCAAGATGACCGAAGATACCCTACGCAATATCCATCTCAATATGCTCAGTGAGATAGAGGCTGCCGGTGGCCGTATAGATTCCATCTACGCAGCCACTGTGATGGCGGACAATGATCCTGAGGGTATCCGTAAACCGCGCATCGGCATGGCGCTACAAGCACAGCAGGACTTTCCCGAGATAGACTTTGCCAAGTCACTGATAGTAGGAGACTCGATCTCAGACATGCAGTTTGGCAGGAATGCGGGTATGTACACGGCCATGGTCACAGACAAGGAACACAGCGACGCCGTGGAGAGCCTCCTCGTAGACTATAAGCTGACACGGCTCAGTGAGCTGGTCTAGGAGAGCCTCAAATAGTAGGATCAAGACATTTTTTGCTATCCCATCCATTTCGTCATTGCGATGAATTTCACCCTTAGAAATTAGATAGCGTAAAATTCAGAAGCAATCTGGATCTAAGGACATAGTAGTGCAACCGAAGTGAGCATAGTCTATACTACTATCAGTACAATCCGGATTGCCACGTCGCTATCGCTCCTCGCAATGACGAGGTCATTACTTGTAATTCTCCCTGTAGAAGTGGCGGTAGTTATTGATCGCCTTGCTGCTGACCAGTGTGGAGTAGTTTAGCGTAGAGATGGCACCTATGAAGTACTGGTCCTCTGCCAGGGCAGGCAGTACCTCCTTCATCTTTGCGCGCAGCGCAGCGATATAGGCCATAGCCGCATCCTTATCCTTGAATGGTTTGATATTGATCAGTCTGCTATCCCGGTCTATCTCTACAGCATGTGTGGTAGCCGTAGTATAGCCATTGTCTGCATCAAACTTATCTATCGCACCGGACACCGCAGCGCTGTACGCCACAGGATCGAGGAACCAGATCACTACTGCATGAGGCGCATTATCCATCTTGCCATACATAGCAGCAGTCGTATCACTGTCAAAGGCCGGTCGCTGTGCTACAGGTGTAGACGGAGCGGCCTTAGGTGGTGCAGGTTTGGCGGTATCCTTTGGCGTAGCCTTAGGTGTGGTAGCAGGGGCAGCCTTCGGAGCTTCCTTCACTGCTGGTTTTGTCTCAGGTTTAGCCGCAGGCTTGCTCGCTGGCTTCTTAGCGGCAGCATCTACAGAGTCTTTGACATGAGCAGCGCGGGCTGCTATCATAGAGTCGCGGCGCTCCTGCAGGGTCTTAGGCCTGCCGGCGGCATTCTTGCGGTCCAGAGAGTCTTTGGTACGGGCAGCGAGCATGGAGTCACGGCGCTCCTGCAGCGTCTTAGGCTTATTGCTGGCGGCAGGTGTAGAGGCCGGAGTGGTGGCAGGCGTAGTGGCTGGTTTCACTCCCATCTTAGCATTGATAGAGTCCTGCTTTGCTTTGTCTATACCTGCTTTTGCGGCAGCGATAGAGTCTTGTGTGGCCTTCTTAGCCGCCAGCTTCGCATTGATAGAGTCTTGCTTGGCCTTGATCGCCGCATTCTTTGCTCCATTGATCGAGTCCTGCTGTGCCTTTTTCGCGGCCACCTTCCTGTCTATGGAATCCTGTGCCGCCTTCTTCAGCGCAGCTGTGCGGGCTATGAGGCTATCCTGTTTGGCCTTGCGGGCAGCTACGAGTGCATTCAGTGAATCCTGTGCGGCGGTATTGCCGGCCTTTGCACCAGGCTTGCCGGCTGCAGCGCCTGATTTGGCAGCCTGAGCGGCAGCTATCGAGTCCTGATGGGCTTTCTTGTCTGCTATGTTTTTAGCTATCGCTTCTTCACGTGCTTTTTGCTTCGCAGTATTGGCCGCAGTGATGGAATCCTGACGGGCCTGACGCACGGCTATATTGTGTGCTATCACGGAGTCCTGCGCTGCTTTCTTAGCTACAGCCACAGCAGCCAGCGAGTCTTGCTTCGCCTTGCGGTCTGCTATGGTCTTGGCAGTGATAGAGTCCTGTATCGCCTTGCGTGCCTTGATAGCGCTGTCTATCGCTTCAGCCTTGGTCAGTGGTACATATGGCTTGGCCGGTGTGGTATCTTTGGCAGCAGGTACGGCCTTGGTGTCAGGCTTGCCGGTAGTTTTGCCGGGCTTGGTGGCGGCATCTGCGGTCACAGCATCTGTTTTAGGACGCTGAGACTGCACCTTGCTGAGGAAATCTGCCGTACCCGTAGTATCTGTAAAGGCAGGCGCGCTAGCCACAGCGCCGGCATCCAGAGAGTCCTTTGGCAGCTTGCTGATATCTACCTGTGGCAGCTTAGAGGCATTGAGCTTATTGAGCCAGGTCTGGGCTATCTCTTTCTCAGGTGTGCCCGGATATTTGGTGATCACTTTATTCAGCGCCTGCACGTAGTCTCCCAGGCGGTTTTCCTTGGCCAGTATCTGTGCATTGAGCAGGTCAAACTTGGCCCTGATCTGATTCTCCTTGTACTGCGCATCTACCTCTGCTATCTTCTTCTCGGCCGAGGCATACATACCGGTAGCGTAGTCATTGTACGCATCAGCATAGTAGTCTGTCAGGGAGTTTTGCTTCTTCAGCTCCTGGGCCAGGTAATCAGGATTTTTGAGGTACTGGGCTATCTTGCTGTCAGGGTATTTCTCCAGTATCTTGCTCTTGTAGGTCTCCGCTTTGGCGGTGTTCTTCATCTTGCCGTGCAGGAGGTACAGCTGGTACCAGCTCTCCAGCTCCAGCTTATTTCCCGGGAATCGGCGGTTCATCTCATCAAAGGCATTGATCGCCTTGCGGTATGCCTGCAGGTCATCTTTGTACACGGTGCCCACGGCATAGTAGGCCTCTACCAGCTTGCCGTTAGACTTCTCCATTTTCTCCGGAGTGAGTGGCAGGCCTGCCAGCATCTTGTCATCTTCAGAGCCCGGTGTGATGGTAGCAGCCAGTGAGTCAGCCTTGGCCTTGGCAGAGTCTGCGGCGGCATCAGCGGTCTCGCTGGAGATGCTCTTGTCCTTGCGGCGCCAGTTGTCTTCCAGCTTGCGGCGTCCCCACTTTTTGGTAAACTCAGAGTACCCGTTGCCCTTGGCAGTCACGTTGTAGAAATAAAACAGATTGGCCGGATCGTCTGACGGTGGTGGTGCCTGGCCGGCACCCGGCTTGATAAAGTCAGAGTTAATACTCTTCACACCTTTGCCGGCCTCCTTGGCGTCAGCCTCCTTCTGCTTTTGATCCAGCAGCTTGTGTATGAACTTCAGCCTGTCTGCGCTGCTCATGCCCGCTATGCGCTGGAGGCTATCCTCAGTAGTGATGATGTCTATCTGCTTTACCAGCTTGGCCAGCGTCTTGTCTCGGCTCTCTACAGCGGCGTAGGCGGTATCCTCTTTGGCCATATTGAGGATAGTGGTATCGTAGTAGTACTTGGATGTCACGTAGGCCTCGTCCTCGTAGTCCATCTGCGCGAGCTTGAGGTAGGAGAGGGCCTTCTGGTCAGCATTCTTGGTAGAGAGGGCCACTGATTTCTGAAAGTCCTTGCGTGCCAGTGTGCGGTCATTGCCCGTCAGGGCTATCATACCCAGCTCATACCAGATCTGGTCGTAGTAGTCTTTGTACTTGCCATCGCGGCTCATCTGTGTGAGCAGCTTGCGGATATCCTCAGAGCTGCCGCCACGGCTGCCGAGCTTGGCCCGGTTGATCTTGGCATAAAACTCCATGTCGTAGTTAGGCCTGTTCTTCAGCACCAGGCGGTAGTAGTCAGAGGCCTTTTTGTAGTCGCCATTGCGCTCATAGATCTGGGCGAGGATGAAGAGCGGACGCACACGCTTCAGCTTCTTCTTCTCCATGCCTACATAGGTCTCCAGCGGCTTGATAGCGTCGTGATAGTTGCCCTGGCGGAGAAATACCTCTGCCTCGGTAGCCTCCAGCTCCTTGTCCAGGTTCTTGTAAAACTTGTCATCAGACCTCGCAAACTGTATCACCGATGCCGCCTCAGTAAACTTCTTCTGCGCAGCATAGCTCTTGGCCAGCCAGAGCAGTGCCTCGGCACGGGCAGGCTCGTGTATCATCAGGGTGTAGGATGGACGCTCGTCCACTTTCACCAGTATCATATTGCCCTTCTCGTCCAGCTTCTGTACAAACTTCGGCTTCTTGGCCGGCTTCTTCTTCAGCGTAGGCTTGGCATTCTTGCCCTCCTTCTTGCGCTCTTTGACGTAGTCCACACCGTTCTTGTACTCCGTGGTGGTGTATTTGAAAAAGCTCTGCGCACGCTCATAGTTGCCCTTGATATAGACAGCCTTGCCCATCATGAGAAAGTCGTCATCGGCCCAGTTTGACACCTTGTGGATCTGTACGGAGTTGGTCAGGTGCTTCTCTATCTCATCCAGCTCGCCGGCTACGCCGCTGGCCTCCTTGGGGTCAGAGTAGGTATAGAGGGGGATCACCTGCTTGTAGTCATCCTTGTGGGTCTTGTCCATGGTGAGGTAGACCGCCTTCAGCCGCTCATTGGCGTTGAAGTAGGCATTGTAGTGCCCCGTGATATCGTGATACACCATTGACGGGAGCGGAGCATGGTTGGTCGTGGAGCACCCAGCCAGCAAAAGCAACCCCCAAAATGCTGCAAATATTACTACTTTCGTGAAGCGCAAAGTTTTAAGTCTTTTATAAGCCAAAGCGGCACGTAGGGACATACCCATAGCCGTCAGGTTCAGTGAATAACTGTAAAAGAACAAATTTATTACATTTTGACCGAAAAATAAGCCCAATGCGGCCCCCAAACCCCCTAAAAGGGG
Source organism: uncultured Chitinophagaceae bacterium (assembly GCA_964571705.1). Taxonomy (GTDB): domain Bacteria; phylum Bacteroidota; class Bacteroidia; order Chitinophagales; family LD1; genus UBA1941. Next base: position 140 of record CAZNDJ010000114.1, on the reverse strand, counting down.
GCTTAGATACAAACAGCCCCGGCAGTAGCTGATGACCTCTGGCTAAGATGGTCGGCTGTTTAAGTCCCCTTCAGGGGATTTAGGGGCAGACACTTAGGCTCTGAGAGATAGAATGGCCGACCGCATCAAAACACGCCGCG
>CAZNDJ010000113.1:0-11010 GCA_964571705.1 uncultured Chitinophagaceae bacterium | reverse complement strand
CATAGAGCTGGGCGAGCTGATGGTGATAGACGCGCTGAATAGGAATGAGTCTTGTGGTGGTCACTTCCGCGAGGAGTACCAGGATCAGGGCGAAGCTAAGCGTGATGATGCCAACTACCTGTTTGTCTCCGCGTGGGAATTTAACGGTGTAGGTGCCGATCCGACACTGCACAAAGAGGAGCTGAAGTATGAGAATATCAAGCTGCAGGTGCGTTCTTACAAGTAATTTGAGGATGTGCTGATTTGAAAATTTGAAAATGAAATACAAATGTCGAAAGGCAGGTGTATTTGAAAATAAACCGGGATGCGCAATGACAAGGAAAATCTGATCGTAGATCTAACTTTTAAATTTTCATTGGCAATCATTGAATACTCTGAGCTGCTGGAAAGCAAACGGAAATTCAATATGGCAAACCAGTTATTTCGCGCGGGGACTGCGATAGGTGCTAACGTGAATGAAGCCCAGAATGCGGAAAGCAAGAAGGACTTTGTACACAAAATGAAGATTGCGGCCAAAGAGTGTGATGAAAGCTCTTACTGGCTCAAGCTCTGTAGTGTGGCACCTAGTTATCCCGGGCCGGAAGGATTAATGGAAGATGTAATTGTGCTAAACAAAATTTTATCGAAAATCATTTCATCAAGTAAAGAATAGAATATTAGAAACAGGGACGTGCAGTTTGATCTTGTAGTTCATTTTCAAATCAGCACATCTTCAAATTTTCAAATAATATGAAACTCAATCTCAAAGTCTGGAGACAAAAGAATGCCAATACTGCCGGCAAACTGGTAGACTATTCTGTAGACAACCTGAATCCGGATATGTCTTTTCTGGAGATGGTAGACGTGCTGAATGACCAGCTGGTCAAGAAGGGTGAGGAGCCAGTAGGCTTTGACCATGACTGCCGCGAGGGTATCTGCGGTATGTGCAGCATGTATATAGATGGCCGTGCACACGGTCCGCAGCATGCGGCTACTACCTGCCAGCTGTACCTGCGCTCCTTCAAAGACGGCGATACGGTACACGTAGAGCCATGGAGGTCCAAGGCTTTCCCTATCGTAAAGGATCTCGTGACTGACCGCTCGGCGTTTGACCGTATCATCGCTGCGGGTGGCTTTGTGAGTGTGAATACCGGCCAGGCTCAGGATGCCAATAACCTGCCTGTAGACAAACATGACGCTGAGAAGGCGATGGATGCTGCTGCCTGCATCGGCTGTGGCGCCTGCGTAGCTGCCTGCCCTAATGGCGCTGCGATGCTCTTCGTGTCCGCTAAAATATCCCAGCTCGCCCTCCTGCCGCAAGGCCAGCCTGAGCGCGACCTCCGCGCGCTGCGCATGGTAGAGCAGATGGATGAGGAAGGATTTGGCAACTGCTCTAATATCGGTGCCTGCGAGGCAGAGTGCCCTAAGGAGATCAAGCTGACCAACATCGCCCGCATGAACCGCGACTTCCTCGCGGCCTCTCTGGTGAGCGAGACAGAGTAATCTGAAAATCATAATTTAATACTGCAAGGACAAGGCTATCGGAGTCTTGTCCTTGCTATTTTGTAGCTTTACGATATAAATCTGCTCCGTGAAAAAGATCACCATCGGCGTCACTGTGACCGAAGCCCGCTACGAAAACTACCCTAAATGGATCAAAGGCAATGATGATAGCATCAGCATCATCGAGCTCTCTGCTGAGAACCAGAACTGGGATGAGATAGAGGACTGTGATGGTATATTGCTCACCGGTGGTGTAGATATGCACCCGCAGTTTTATGACAATAAGGAGCTGCGTTATCCGCATGCGCCGGAGTCATTTAATACGGCACGCGATGAGTTTGAAATGCACGTCTTCGAGACCGCGCTGAACTTTGAGCATCCGATCCTCGCTATCTGCCGTGGCCACCAGCTGGTCAATGTAGCCCTCGGTGGCAACCTGATACAGGACATAGGTGATGCTGCCAATGAGATACACAAGCGTGGCGAAGAGGATAAGCAACACGGCATCACGACTGAATCCGGTACGCTGCTCCATCAGATCAGCGGTGCATCAGGCACCATCAATAGCGCACACCACCAGGCTATCCAAAACCTCAGTGATGAGCTGATAGCCAATAGCCACTCCACAGATGGCGTGATAGAGGGCGCTGAGTGGAAGGATAAGAGCGACAAACCCTGGCTACTCACCGTGCAGTGGCACCCGGAGCGTATAGCTGATAAGGAAATCAATCCTTTCTCGCATAATATCAGAGAAGCTTTTCTGAAGGCAGTTCGCGATAATGTTTAAAGAGTTTCGCTTAAATATTCTTTGCGTTCTCCGCGTTCTTTGCGGTAATAAATAATCGTACTCAGTTTTGATTTATATTTGACGCGCTCAAATTATTTTATCGTTTTTCCCGGCAGGGAAAGTAAAACATCTCATACATGAAGATCGTCAATCCGGCTGACGGCAAGGTCATAGCCAATGTCAAGGAAGATTCTAAAAAGTCTATCACTACCAAGCTCGCTACCCTGCGCAAAGGCCAGGAGAAATGGGCTAAGGTGCCACTCGCCAAGCGTGTAGCGGTACTACAGAAATTTGGTAAGCTGCTGGAGAGCAATATCAAGGAGTGCGGTGCTATACTCACCTCAGAAGTGGGCAAGCCGCTGCAGCAATCATACAATGAAGTAAACGGTGCACATACCCGCATCAAGTGGCTGACTGAGAATGCTACTAAGTACCTCAGTGATGAGGTAGTGAGCAATGCTCCGGGCATGACAGAGAAGATCTCATACGAGCCGCTGGGCGTCGTGTGCAATATTTCCGCGTGGAACTATCCGTACCTGGTAGGCACTAACGTATTCGTACCGGCGCTGCTGGCTGGTAATGCGGTACTGTATAAGCCATCAGAATTCTCTACGCTCACCGGCCTGCAGATAGAGAAGCTGCTGAAGAAAGCTGGTGTGCCTGATGATGCGTTTCAGGTGGTGGTAGGAGCAAAGGAGCAGGGCGAGATACTGCTGGACCTGCCGCTGGATGGCTACTATTTTACTGGCTCGTACAAGACTGGTGACTACATCTACAAGCGAGTAGCGCCAAAGATGGTGCCATGCCAGCTGGAGCTGGGCGGCAAGGACCCGCTCTATATAGCAGATGACATCAAGGACATAGCTGCTGTGGCAGCGGGCACTGCCGATGGTGCATTCTACAACAATGGTCAGAGCTGCTGCTCTGTAGAGCGTATCTACGTGCACAAGAAGGTATATGACAAGTATGTGGAGGAGTTCGTACGTGAGGTGAAAGGCTATAAGGCCGGCAACCCTACCGAGCCGGGTGTATACATCGGCGCGATGACCCGTGCTGCACAGCTCGACGTGCTGGATGCACAGGTGAAAGATGCAGTGAAGAAAGGCGGCAAAGTAGTGACCGGCGGCAAGCGCATAGCAGGCAAAGGAAATTATTTTGAGCCGACGGTGATCCTGAATGCGAATAACAAAATGGCCGTGATGCAGGAGGAGAGCTTCGGCCCGGTGATCGGTATCATGAAGGTGGGTAGCGATAAAGAGGCGCTGGAGCTGATGCAGGATACACAGTATGGCCTCACGGCATCTGTCTATAGCTCAGACGAAAAGCGCGCCGAGAAGATACTCTCTGCTGTCAACTCAGGCACTGCCTACTGGAACTGCTGCGACCGCGTGAGTGCAGGCCTGCCATGGAGCGGTAGGAAGCATTCTGGATTTGGTGCTACGCTGTCACACCTGGGTCTGCGTGCGTTTACGAAGCCTAAGGGCTATCATCTACGTGGTTGATTTGAAAATTTGAAGATGTGCTGATTTGAAAATGAATTCAAACACGCATCTTTCTTATAACGAAGTTTCTAATGACTCCCTCTGGCTATCAGGGGGAGTTGTTTTTTTATCCCTGCCTATGATGCGCAGGGCGGAATCCTTTGCTACCCGCAGGGAGCGGAAGTAGCTACGGAAGATATCGCGGATGTAACCGTCTTTATTGAATTCATTATCCGGCAGGCCAAACTCTATGGGCTGCGTAGTATCCGGCTGATAGTAGGTGCCAAAGAGACGGTCCCAGATGATGAAGGTCACGCCGAAGTTGCGACCGTAGTGCTCGGGATTCTTGCTGTGATGGATGCGGTGTGCGGCAGGAGATACCAGTATATATCGGCCCAGCCAGCCCCAGTCAGAATTGATCTGTGAGTGCGTGAGTTTCTGATGCGCCTGATGCACGAGATTGACGAGCAGGTAGGTCTCTGCAGGTACACCCATCAGTATAAACACGATCATGGAGAAGAAGTCCGTCAGTACACCCTCTGCTGCATGGCTGCGAAAAGAGGTCAGGATAGTCATATCCTCTGCGGAGTGATGAAAGCGGTGCAGCTCCCACACCCAGCCCAGGTGATGGCGGTAGTAGTGTACCACATAGTCCCGCAAGTCTGTGATGAGCAGCATGATGAAAAACTGTACCGGCACACTCGGTATCATAGCGATCATATGAAAGCTGACATGCTTCATGATCTGCCCATACAGGAAGTAGAAGATGCCGACGTAGAATAACAACCCTGCCAACTGCGTGAGGCCCGTGAGAAAAAACAAAAAAGAGAAAATGTCATTGCTCAATACGCGGGAGCGTGTAGCGAGCTGATAAATTGAAGACCTGCGCCAGCCCACAGCTATAGCCTCTATGATCAGGCAGGCCACTGTGACCCCTATGGTCATGAGCATAGCCTCCCACGGGAAGCGATCATAGTGTGCTACACTATTGAACTTCTTGATGATGTAATCAAAGCTGAACACTGTGGTATGAAAATACGCATTCCGCATGGTTTGCTGAAATGACGGGGATTTGGCGGGCGTATGAGTTTTTCCTACCTTACCACCAGCGATGCAGCACTCCCGCTCCGTGTGGAACCAGATGCCTATGGTCAGGCTCCTACTGCCATTTATGGCCGGTATAGGTGTATATATTGCCTCGCCTGCCCTGCTACTGCCGGCGCTGATAATCCTCTCTGTTGCTTGTGTATTTCTGATCTGGTATGGCCTCCGTAGCGAGGTCGCTACTGTGTACCGCTGGCGCTATATGGCGGGGCTGAGTATAGTGGTAGCCATGTTATCACTCGGATATACGGTGACCTGGCTACAGACTGATACCAATACTGCCGCACACCTGTCTCACGTCAATGTATCAGCTACCGCATACGAAGGCATAGTGTCTGAGCCGCCGGTACTCAAGGAGAAAACTGTCAATGCACTGATCCAGATTACGGCGATATCGCAAGATGATACCGTGCAGCCCTGCAGCGGCAAAGTGCTGGCAAGTGTCCAGCGCAATGAAAGCAGCGAACGCCTTCATTATGGTGATCGGGTTACATTTCGCGGTACGGTGAAAGCCTACGATGCACCAAAGAATCCGGATGAGTTTGACTATCGCCGGTATCAGGCTTTGCACCATATCTATCACCGGGTCTACCTCAGAGATGGTAGCTGGCGCGTCACAGCACTAGAGCAGGGCAATGTACTGCTGTCGCATATTTACACGGTACGCAGCTACTTCCTCACGCTGATCAAAAAGTATGTCCATACCGAGGGCGAACTAGCCGTAGCTACAGCCCTCACCCTCGGCTATCGTGACTATGTGACAAATGATATCATGCAGGCCTACTCTGCCAGCGGTGTGCTGCATGTACTAAGTGTATCAGGTCTGCACGTAGGTGTCATGTACTTTGTGCTGAATCTGCTGCTCGGCTGGATGGATAAGAAGCGGCGCACCGAGATAGCAAAGGGCGTGATCGTGATCATGGTGATGATATTCTATGCCGGCCTGACCGGCCTCAGCCCGCCCGTGCTGCGCTCTGTCTGGATGTTTTCGCTCATCACGATAGCCCGGCTGATGGATCGGGATGTGAGCATTTATAATATGCTCGGTGTATCTTGCTTCGTGCTGCTCGTGTGGGATCCATACTACATCGCCGATGTAGGTTTTCAACTCAGCTACATAGCGGTGGCAGGCATCGTACTCATCTATCCGATGATCTTTGGCCTGATAGAGGATACGGATGTGCTCAAAAGAAATATCCCCTACCTCTCTCACGCGCTCAACTGGCTCTCACGCTGGACCTGGGGGCTGCTATGTGTCTCACTCGCAGCGCAGATCGCTACACTACCACTCAGCCTGCTTTACTTTCACAGTTTCCCTACCTATTTCCTCCTGGCCAATCTGATTGTGATACCATTGAGCAACTTTGTATTAGTGGCTGGCATGCTGCTCTTCTGCGTGGGATGGATACCGCATGTCTCAGATGCGGCAGGCTGGCTTTTTGACCACACGCTGCTATGGACCAATCAGGCAGTGTATGGCGTAGACCGGCTGCCACATGCTTTGTCGAGAGGCATCATGGTGAGCGCACCGGAGATGTTGCTCCTGTATGCCTTTATCGCATTGCTGCTATGGTATATCTATGACCGCCGCGCGCAGGTGCTCATCGCTACCTTGTGTGTCTTGCTGGTCATCTGTACAGCGTTTTCTTATGATACGCTTCGCAATGATAAGCTGCATGAGCTCTGCGTATATTCTATCAGGGACAGGAAAGCTATCAGCATCATATCGCGTGGTAAAGTCGCCTACGACTTCGATACAGCACTGCTACATGATGACAAGACCATGCGCTATCACATACGCGATCACTGGTATGCATCGGGTGTGCAGCAGGAGGTGGCGCTGGATAGCAGCCGGGATTGTATCCCATTGCCTTATGGCAAAGTCTGCGCTGTGGAGGGCCGCCGCATCCTGGTGGCAGACGCCACTGTATTATCTGCGCCGGTTAAAGTATTGCACGTGGATGTACTCATTGTGTCAAAGGGATATACTGGCACCATCGCAGCGCTGAGATCATGTGCCAGCTGGAAGGTGCTGGTTTTTGATACCTCTCTGAGGCCATGGCAACTGAAGAAATGGAAAGAGGAATGCGATGCGGCTGGCATGGCATATCATGATTGTGCTGAGTCAGCATTTCAACTAAAATGGTAGTACTATGATATTAGCAATTGACGTACATTATCGTGACGATGCAGCCTATTGCATAGGTGTGCTTTTTGAGTGGGCGGATATGTCGCCTCGTCAGATCATCAGGGAGGTGGTATCGCCCGTGCAGCCCTATATACCGGGTGAGTTTTATCGCAGAGAGCTGCCGTGTTTGCTGCAGATCATTTCTCATACAGACATCAGATCTATAGACGCCATAATAGTAGATGCACACGTGTACCTGGACGATGCTATGACTCATGGCCTCGGGGGACGTCTCTGGGATGCACTGAGCGGTCATGTACCAGTGATAGGTGTCGCTAAAACATCCTTTCACAGTAATGCTCAAACGACGGTAGCCGTCCTGCGTGGAGATAGCAAACAGCCGCTTTACGTTTCTGCGATAGGTATGGATAAAGCCGCTGCCGCTGCTTTAATACAAAAAATGCACGGAGACTATCGCATGCCAGATATGCTGAAGAAACTGGATCAGCTCACACGTCAGTAATGCGCTGGATGGAGGAACTGAAAGTTGCTATTTGAAGTTCATCAGGCGTGCCACATACTTGCCTACGATATCAAACTCCAGATTGACACGCGAACCCGGCTTTACCTCATGGATATTGGTGTGCTCATAGGTATAGGGGATGATGGCTACTTTAAAACGATCCTCCACAGCATCAAAGGCTGTCAGGCTCACCCCATTGATACAGATAGAGCCTTTCTCTACGATCACGTTTTGAGCCGAAGGCGTATAGCGGAATTCATACAGCCAGCTACCATTCTGGTCAGTCACAGAAAGGCACTCGCCGGTCTGATCCACATGCCCCTGCACGATATGCCCGTCAAAGCGGCCATTGGCCGCCATGCAGCGTTCTATGTTTATCACCTGCCCTTCCTTCAGCTCGCCCAGATTGGTCTTGCGCAGCGTCTCGTCTATGGCGGTGACACGGTGGCGACCCGGAGCCAGCTCTACCACTGTCAGGCAGATGCCATTGTGAGATACGCTCTGGTCTATCTTCAGCTCGCCCGAGATGGGAGAGGAGACCCAGAGTTCCAGATTGCCTTTGTCGTGAGTGATGGCGGCGGCAGTACCCGTCGCCTCTATGATGCCTGTGAACATTTCCTTATTTCGATCTGATCAGATGTATGAAGCCGCCACCATCTTTCTGTGGCAGTGGTTTGCGTATCTCGCCGCGCAGCGAGATCTCGTAGTAGTAGCCGGAGTAGTAGTACACACCCTCAGACAGTTCTTTGCCTGACTTCTGGTCTTTGCCATCCCACTTCAGCTCAGGGTCCGTGGTCTCAAAAACTTTCTCCCCCCAGCGGGTAAATACCTTGAACTCTACACGTGTGATAAAGCGGTACGGATGCCGTGGCGTGAAGAGGTCATTGGCTCCATCGCCGTTTGGCGTGAAGGTATTGGGTAGCTCATAGTTAGGACAGTCGTCTATGCAGACGCGGTTTACCTTGGCGCTTTCATTATTATGCCGGTCTACAGCCGTGACCACATAGCAGCCTGCGATGTTCATATCCAGGATGTGATTGTAGGTCGTATTGCCGATACCGGCCACGGAGTCTATCAGTGTCATATTGCCTGAGTCCGGCGCATAGTAGATGCGGTATTTGATCGTATTGGACGCACAGGAGTCGGTGAAGTTCTGCCAGTTCAGGTAGTTGATGTAGTAGAAGGTGTCCGGTGCCGGGTTGGTGCAGTTATTTGTCACGGTCACCTGTGGCGGGCATGGTGGTATGGTGTCTATCGGAGTGCCACATTTGATCTCAGAGAGATTGATCAGCGGCTTTTTGATCAGGCTGCTGGTATAGTGGCCATATGCGCTCACATAGTAGCAGTAGGTCGAGTCATTGGTCAGGCCGGTATCTACGTAGGATGGTACACTGCTCGTACCTACATAGTGGAATACCGTACTGGTCGTATCCCGGCGGTAAATCTGGAAGGTATCCTGCGTCCACGGCACATTGTACTCCCACGTCAGGCGGATCTTGCTATCGGTAGGGTGCAGCTTCAGGTAGACTGATGATGCATTGCTCGTACCGCCTACTGTATCCCCGGTAGAGTAGAAGAGCACCTTATACGAATACGGCGTGTCAGTAGTATTGAGCAGTGTATCGGTATAGGTGGTATCTATCAGTGCGGTAAAGGTCGGACGAGTCACACTATTGATCAGTGCAGGGCTGCCAAGGGTATAGCCAGGGCTACGATACAGGTCAAAGCGATATGGAGGAGGATTGAGTGTAGTATCCAGCCCGCCGGTTCCAGCCTTTGGCTTGGTCCACTCTATGTACATTTTGCCTAGTGAGGGGTCTGTCTCTAGTACGCTCACATTGGTGATCACCGGTACATCGTATGGCAGGGAGTCGCAGGTCTCGTTAGACGGTACGCTTACCACCATGTCATACTCATATTGCCCGTTAGGAGACTTGCGTGAGAAGTGCGCCAGGATGCGATAGCATAGCTCCTGCCCACCCACTGCACTCTGATCCAGGTACGTAGTATCAAAGACATGCTGCGCTATCATGCTATAGCCACGTCCGGCCAGACCCGTCTCACAGTAGTCTGGTACGAATGGATTGCTGCCCACCCGCTTCCATATAGAGAAGCCGCGGAAAATGCTGATACTATCGCAGAGGTAAGAACGCCAGGCCAGTCGGATCTTTTTGGAAGCGATGCCAGAGTGCAGGTCCAGTGGCGGCGGTGGTATCACCTGTATGTTAAATGTCTTGAGGTCTGCCAGCGGGGTGCGGTAGTTGTCTGTGGCTTTGATCAGTACCTGGTATGGCTGGCTGCGTATATCCAGGCAGACGGTATTCCAGACCATGCGGCCTGTGGCGGGGTTGCCGGCGGTGGCTGTGTAGGTAGCGGGGCTCAGGCTATCAGGTAGTACAAAAGGCCCTCCATTAGCGGTCAGCGTCACGGTCTGATTGCGATCAGGGTCTGTAGCTGTGAAATTGATACGCAGCTGGTCTCCGGCGCGGATACAGGTATCCAGTAGCTGGGCTACCTTAGGCGGATGATTGGTATCTGCATTGACGATGATCTGCATATCGCGTATGATCGTACTGAGCAGGAAGCCACGGCGGTACTCACGTACTATAAATGCCACATTGTATATACCGGTCAGCTGCGGCACCGCCCACATGTACATGCCGGTGTGCCGGTCCAGCGTCTCTGTATCTCCTAGCACATAGGGATTAGTATACGGCGAGAAGTAGCCCGGCACAGGATTGCCCAGGCCCTGTAGGGGCACTATCTGTATGAAGTCCAGGCTATCGCCATCTGGGTCGTAGGCCAGCGGATTGTGATAGAAGGTATCATTCACATTGGCAAAGTCTATCGGTGGATTGAGCAGGATAGGAGAGTGATTCAATCCTATATTCTGGATATTGGTGGGGTAGAAGATCGTATCCTCCAGGTAAAACTGTACATCTACCGAGTTAGCTATGTTAGTGATATCCGAGTTGCGGTTGGGGTCCGTCATGGATATCACGTAGAAGTTATTGGGTGGCGAGGGAGCACCGGGATAGGTGTGTATGCCTATGTACACATTCTTCTTGATGTCATTGCCTATAGACTGGCCATTGGGTATGCCGTTAGAGTTTGTCGGGCCATTGGTGCGGTAGATGATGTCATCGGGGCTGCCGTCTCCCCAGTGTATAGGCAGGCTATCGCGGTCGGCCTGGTAGCTGCTCTCTTTGGTATAGGTCGTGATCGTAGCCTTGATCGTATTGGACGAGATAAATTCATAGGTGATCTCACCGGCGCGGTTGTGCGTAGCAGAGACTAGGCCGGGCAGTAGGACGAGGACCAGAAAGAAGACGAGCGCAGATAGGGAGGCGCGTATGTTCATAAACCGCAAGTTAGCAAAATATAGACGGATAAAATGGTTAAAAAGTAGCCTTCTACGGGAGGAAAAAGGATTGTCACGGGAGTGTCACAAAAAGGACGACGCATACAAAATGTGATGGCGTCCGGGCGGGCTCTATCGCTCTCT
>CAZNDJ010000112.1:0-11139 GCA_964571705.1 uncultured Chitinophagaceae bacterium | reverse complement strand
ATGACAAGCCGGTACTCAAGGGCGCGTACATCGACGGAGACACCTTCGTGGGTGACAACCAGATCGCCGTACTCGCAGCACTCAAGAGCAAGAACGAACTCATCGGCGATATCATCGCCCTGCTCCAGTCTCCAGCCAAGAACGTCATCAGCGGCCTGCAAGGCAGCGCTGGTCACAAGATCGCTGGCCTGGTCAAGGCGCTGGAAGAGCGTGGTGCATAATCAGCAGCTCCTTAAGCTATCATATCAAAATGCCTCTCCATCCGGAGGGGCATTTTTGTTTTTGACAGATTCCTACAGGGATACAACACGCTAGTGAATCATCCCTGCACGTCTATACATTAGATGGATGTGTTAAATAGTCTATACATATCTTTAATGCACCTAACACCTGCCAAGGCTAGTATATAGCCACGACAGCTATCATTCCGGATAGGGTAACGCCCGCCGCCCCGCTCAGGTGGGCACTAAAAGAACAACTATGGAAATATCAAAACACTATTGACACCCTGCACTGTCGCGATCTATTTCGCTACGGCCATGACTCCATGGCTCTACCCTTTTTGACTTTATCACAGGCATACGATGACACACGCTGAGACAGCTGTGCTGGATAGGTATTGCCCGGAGATAAGCAGGGAATAGCCGAACACCCTTTTCCAAAGTAGGCAAGCAAATTTTACATATGAAAACCAAAAAGACTTTTCCTTTTTTGACAGCATTGCTTCTTTTATCCACGTCTGCATTTAGTCAGTTGACATTGGCCACTTTTACCAATCAAGGTGCTGGCTGCCCCAACCTGCCCACGTCTCAGACAGATATAGTCAATGCAAACGTAAACAACAGGATAGGGCATCTGCTATCAGGCACGTATGGACTATGTGATAATAGCTCTGGTGGTGGACCATACAATGCGTGGTCTGCCATAGGAGTGCCCAACGTGGGCTGTGGTCCTAACGATCCAAGGTTATATGGACTCTTTGTCACTAACAACGGGGATCGTGCTTTTTTTGGTACGCGCAACCGTTTAAGTGGAGGATTGACAGGTACACGCGTCCCAGACAGGTCTGATGCGATCATCGCCTGGGGGGATAATAGAGAGTCAGACGGTGCACTATATGGTCCTGACAGGCTGATATTTGAGTTTCATGGACCCAATACTTGTATCCCTACCACCAATACGGGTAGTACGCTACTGGAGGTGGCCACTATGACTCCCGAAGGCCGTATGGGGATAGGGACCGTACATACTGCCTATAGCACACCTGGTGGATCTACTTTGCTACCAGTAGCGAGGCTGCATGTCAGTATAAATGATCTAACCGGCACGCTGCCATATACCGAAGGTATAAGGTTTGAAGGGCTCCCGGCAGCAAGCGGAGCTACAATACCTGCCAATTTCAGCAGGTATGTCGTAGCAGATGCCCAGGGCAATCTCGCATGGGCCGCTGCCTTGGTCGGTGCGGAAAATGGAGTCAGTATCAATACAACCAATAACAGAGTCGTCTTAGGCCAAAATATAGGAGCGGCAGGTAACCCTGGGATATTGCTTAGTCATAGGGAGATACCCATGAATGGCTTCAATGTCAATTTCTCCGGTACAGGCAGAGTAGCGATAGGAAATACAAATCCGGCTGCACTCCGGCTGCACGTAGGTGCTGGTGGATTGGTAGGCTTTACAGGGAGCACATTCCCTGAGGCAGCAGTGAGCGCCTATGACAATTACAGCCAAGTAGACGGCGGCATGTTTGCGCTGGTCAATGGTGACCCTAACAACCAGATAACAACTAATTATAAGGATAAGGGAGGCTCGGTAGTGTTTGGTGGAAGGATAGATCCTGCTACTAGCAATACCGCCGCCTTTAGCCGAGTGACAGGTAAAAAGGAGAACTCGTCCATCACAGGTGGTTCACAATATCTTGGGGGCTACCTGACACTGGATACGCGTGATCCATCTGCCGGGCTCAAAGAGCGCATACGTATCACCAGCGCCGGACTGGTAGGTGTCAATACAAGTGTACCTACAGATCAGCTGGACGTGGCAGGTACAGTACGCGTACAAACTCTTCCTAACACCACCAACTCCGGTATCGTGATGTATGGTACGGGTAGCGGAGGACAGTCTAATCAACTTCATGCATTGCCATTGGGTACTGCTGCACAGGTACTGCATGGTGATGGTACATGGGGTGCCGCAGGTGGAGCTACTGGTCCCACAGGCCCGACGGGCACTACAGGTAGTGCCGGCCCTACAGGTCCTGCAGGGATCGCAGGAGCTACAGGACCTACTGGTGCAGCAGGTCCGACTGGTCCTGCGGGTGGTGTATCAGGAGCTGAAAATGGATGTTCTGTCAACATATCAGGCAATGCTGTATTGGGCCAGGATAACTGTCCTAATAACATCTCTAATGCTGCCCTTTTGACAAGTAATAGGTATATACCTCTCAATGGGTATAATGTTCTCTTTGCGGACAATTCACCGCTGGGCGGTGTAGAGGGTAAATTGGGTATAGGTACATGTACGCCAACAGCCAAACTACAAATCGAAAAACCTAATCTGCGATATGAAGCAGCACCTATAGCACTGATCGCGCATAATGGAGATGCTGGCAATGGGGCCGGAGCTACCTCAGAAGGAGTAAGGGGATACAGCGACAATAACCTCAGCTATAATAATTATGGTGCACATTTTTGGGGAGTAAATGCTACGTCAAGCAATTATGGTATATGGGGAGAAGCAAATAGTAATGGTGCTACGCTCAATGCAGGAGCGACCTTCAATGCCAGCCCATCAGTGAGCAGTGTCAATAATTTCGGAGTTCTGGCGTCTGCCTACAATGGAACAAGTAATACTTATGGCGGCACATTTGGTAGTGGTGCTATCAGTGGTATGTCTGTAGGCGTGGCTGGCACCGCGTCAGGTGGCAGCTATGCAATGGGAGGCTACTTTACGGCATCGTCTGCTACCAATGTGTACGCTGTGTACACCTCACCTATGCTTGGTACACAGTCGACCACTAATTGTGCGGGTTTTTTTAACGGAGACATATTTACGTCAGCTGGCGGACACGTGCCATCCGATGAAAAGCTTAAAACTAATATCCAGAATTACAGCGGAGCTATAGAAAAGTTAGAGCATTTGATCACAAAAACATACGACTACAAGGTAGACGAGTTTAAGTCTAATCTCACATTGCCCACAGGAAACCAGATTGGTATTATGGCTCAGAATATCAAAAGCGTTTTCCCTTCTTTAGTAAAACAACAACTAGCTCCCGGTCTTGTAGATCCTAAGACTCATGAGAAGAAAGGGGACGACCTTCCCTTTCTTTCAGTAAACTATACGGGCCTGATCCCAGTACTCGTACAGGCTGTTAAAGAACTAAATGCGGACCATGTCAGTGACCTGGCACAGATTAAAGACCTCAAAACTGAAATAGCAGCAATGCAAAGTCAGCTCAATGACATCTGTGCCAATGGCTGTGCAGGCCTGCGTGGCACGGGTGGCGATGTAGCCGCTCCGGGCAATCAGCTACTGCAGAATGTACCTAATCCATTCAGCCAGCAGACTACGATCGGCTATGTGATCAATACTGGCAGCACGGCCTATATCAATGTGAACGCCCTGGACGGCAAACTGATCAAGCAGATGAACATCACTACAAAGGGTAGTGGCTCTATGATCATCAGCGGCAGCGAGCTCAGTGCAGGTACCTATACCTACTCTCTCTATGTAGATGAGAAGGTGATCGATACAAAGATCATGGTGATCTCTGCTACTAAGTAGTATTTAGCTTCATCTTATCGCTATCCCCGCCCCCAAAGGCGGGGATAGTTTTTTATATTAGCCTATCATGAGGGACCTAGCCCGCCAGTTTATGCTCTATACCCGTGCGCAGCGCAGGGCTGTGATCGCGCTGGTGGTGCTCATACTGGCAGTGCTGTGCAGTATCAGAGCCTACCACTACTACATCATGCGCCAGCCGGTAGCAGCAGATAGCACGCTGCGACGCGAGGTGGCCGAGGCTGCTATCCATCACGACCACGAGGACGACTCTGCGGAGACTGAAGCCCCTGACGAGGCTGCTCCTATTTCAAAGAACGCGACCGGGCTTTTCTACTTTGACCCGAATAAGATCGGTGTGCCTGAGTGGCTGCGGCTGGGCCTCACTGAGAAGCAAGGCAACGGTATAGAGCGCTACAAGGCCAAAGGGGGCACTTTCCGCGTAGCGGCGGACCTGAACCGCCTCTACTCCCTGACCGACTCTGACAAGGCCCGCCTGATACCCTATGTGCGTATCACCACGGCTGGCATACAGCACAGCGAGGAGCGGACCCGGGCACACAGCGCACCTATAGAGATCAATACGGCAGACTCGGCGGCCTTTGAGAGCCTGTGGGGCATAGGCGGGGTGCTGTCGGTGCGCATCATCAGGTACAGGGAGGCGCTGGGCGGATTCTACAGTGTGGACCAGGTGGGAGAGGTGCGGGGTATCAGCGATACGGTCTTTGCTGCTATACGGCCGCGGCTCTCGGTGAATGCGGCGCTGGTGCACAAGCTGCACCTCAATACGGACGACTACGAGACCCTGCGCCGGCACCCATACCTCCACGCCCGCCTGGCAAAGGCCATAACGGGCTACCGCGAGCGGCAGGGAGATTTCCAGCGGATAGAGCAACTAAAAGAGTTTCAGGCCGTACCACAGGAGGTGTATGACCGGCTGGTGCCGTACCTGGCGCTGTGATGTGCCGTTTGGTTAAAAAACAGGCACTGTGTGAGATAGGTTGGTGTACATGAAAACATTTCATAAACTTGCTGTTAAATATCCCTTAACATGGCTAAACAAGCTGGGAAGGCATCTAAGAAAAAGCCTTCTATACTGACCAAAGAAGACGTTGCGTTTTTTGAATCCTATATCAACAACGCATCCCCGACAGGATTTGAAGCTGAGGGCCAGAAGCTCTGGCTGAACTATATCAAGCCTGCCATAGACGAGTACCATGTAGACAACTACGGTACGGTGTATGGCGTGATCAATCCTAAGGCTGAGTTTAAAGTAGTGATAGAGGCGCATGCGGATGAGATCAGCTGGTTCGTGAGCTATATCAGCCCGGACGGTATGATCTATGTGAAGCGCAACGGTGGCTCTGACCACATGATAGCGCCGAGCATGCGTGTCTTCATCCATACGGACCGCGGCCGTGTGCCGGCAGTATTTGGCTGGCCTGCTATCCATACCCGCAAGCCGGGTACGGAGAAGACGCCGTCTGTAGAGAATATCTTTCTGGACTGCGGCTGCACCTCTAAGAAAGAGGTGGAGGACAAGGGTATCCACGTGGGCTGTGTGATCACCTACCGCGATGAATTCTTTACACTGAATGACCGCTACTTTGGTGGCCGTGCACTGGACAACAGGGCGGGGGGCTTTATGATAGCCAAGGTGGCCCGCATGCTGAAAGAGAACAAGAAGAAACTGCCATTTGCACTCTATATCGTAAACTCTGTGCAAGAGGAGGTAGGCCTCCGTGGCGCAGAGATGGTGGTGCAGAGCATCAAGCCAAACTGCTGTATCATCACTGATGTGGCGCATGATACGACCACACCGATGATAGACAAGACGGTGGAGGGCGAGTTCAAATGCGGTGATGGTCCGCTGCTCACGGTGGGTCCTGCGGTGCATAATAAGCTCCTGGGCCTGATACGCGATACTGCCAATAAGAACAAGATACCATACCAGATGGATGCTGCGAGCCGCAGCACGGGTACAGATACGGATGCCTTTGCCTATGCGAATGGTGGCATACCATCTGCGCTCATCTCCCTGCCGCTGCGCTACATGCACACCACTGTAGAGATGGTGCACCAGGAGGACCTGGAGAATGTAGTGAAGCTGATCTACGAGTCGCTGCTGGTACTGACGCCTAAGTTTAACTTTAAATACCTGTAAGAAGGGGGATCGGGTCATTTGATGTCCCGGTGTTTGGTTTAGGTAGCTAGTACTTACAGGCATACTGTTATTTTTCTGGCTATGGCGTGTATATGATCGTATATGTCCATGTGTATGACCCGCATCTTTTTTGCCCGGATATCGTTTGCTATGCTTATGTGCTTAGTGTGCATGAGCGCTGGCGCACAGGATACGATCCGGGCTCCATTCAGCCAAGAGATATGGACGCGCGAGTATGCGCCATTCCGCATAGTGGGCAACCTGTACTATGTGGGTACCTATGACCTGGGCTGCTACCTGATCACGACTCCTGAGGGCCATATCCTGATCAATACCGGTACGGTGGGCTCTATGCCTATGATCCGCGCACATGTGGAGCAGATGGGGTTCCGCTTTGAGGATATCCGTATCCTGCTGGCCACTCATGCCCACTTTGACCATGTAGGGGCTATGGCGGCTGTGAAGGCAGCCACCGGTGCTCAGGCGATGATAGAGGTGCATGACGCGCAGGTGGTGGCAGATGGCGGCGAGTCAGACTTCATCTATGGTGGCAGGGGCAAAATGTTTGCGCCCTTCACCGCTGACCGGCTGCTGCACGACCACGATACGGTACGGCTGGGTGGCATAGAGATACTCGTGCTGCACCACCCGGGCCATACGCCGGGCGCCTGTAGCTATCTGACCACCGTGCGCGATGAGCAGCGCAGCTACCGCGTGCTGATAGCCAATATGCCGAGCGTGCTGGATGAGACCGACCTGGCTGGTATGCCTGCCTATCCCACCGTAGGCGGCGACTACGCCTATACGCTCGATACGATGCGGCACTTGCAGTTTGACCTGTGGGTGGCGTCTCATGCCAGCCAGTATGGCCTGCACAAAAAGCATAAGGGTAAGCGCTATAACCCAAAGGCCTTTGCAGATCGCAAGGGCTATGAAAAGATGCTGGCGGCACTGGATGAGCGCTACCGCAAGAAGCTGAACGAGTCCCATAAATAGATAGCCCCGGCCTGATACTACAGCGGTGAGAAAAGGTCCTCAGCGATCTTTATATAGTTGCCACGTACGGGTACTTTGGCAGTGTAGAGATGCGGATGCTTGCGCGCATCGGCGCGAAACCATTTCATCTGCTCATCGTCTGTGGGGCGATCGCTAAAGTCCGTGTAGGCAGGATCGTTGATATAGTCCAGTTCCTCCTGAGTATAAGGCGTTTTCCCATTAGTCTTTTTTGTTTTTGAACCGGAGGAGGGCTTTTCGGAGGCTATGGTTTCTGCTGATGCAAACTCGCCGCGGAGGTGGGATGGCAGTTCTGCTTCTCCTTTAGTATTGTAGCCATAGTTGTGACGAAGGATGAAGTGGCAGGTGGAGGCGTTCATCTGCCTGAAGAGGGCGGCCTCTTCGATCTTGTGTGTAAAGATCTGCTCGATGTAGTAGATGCGGTCCATGATATCGCTGTCGTCTTCCCATTTCTTCTTCCAGTAGCTCCAGAGCTGCTTGTAGCATCTCACTCTGAGTAGTGCGTGGGTGAGTGTGCGGGTGATGGTGAACTCATCGAGTGCGATCTCCTCTATCTGGCGGAGGATGTCATGGGTGGCCTCGCGGGTCCATTTGGAGGCGTTGTTGTTTCCGGTAGGAGCGGACATAGGTGGTATATTTAAGAGTGAAGGAATATAGTGTCAGGATCAGAATTTGCAGGATTTCAGAATTTTCAGAATGAATACACTTCTTAACCACATAGAACATATAGCCACATAGAAATACAAGAGGCATGTAAGGCCTGAATATCCATGAAGGAAGACTATGCATTGCTTTTAGCCACGGGGGAAATCCAAAGGTCTGGCAGCGGATGAATGGCTGCGTAGCATGGTGCAAAGGTGTGCAAAAAAGGCGACTTTTTGCGATGGAGTTATTGACAAATGGGCGGTTTGCAGGAGGAGTTATGCACCAAGGGCGGGGGCACCTCTAGGCCATGTGGAGGATCTCCCAGGTGTGGTCTGCCAATAGCTTTACAGTAGCCTCAAACTGGAAGGGTGAGCGCGGGCCCCACTCCTCGGGGGCTATGAGGCTGAGGAGTTTGCCGCCATCGGGCTTGGTATAGAGGTGGTAGCGCTGGCTGATGTTTGGTTTGAACCGGCACTCAGCCAGGTAGATGGACTCTGATATGCGGATGCGGTCGTGTATCTCCTGCGCCTGAGAGATGAGCAGCTCTACCTGCCGCTTGATCTGGGTGAGCTGCGTGTCTGTCTGCTCATACATGGCCTGCATGGCCTCGCCACGGGTGCGGCCCTGGTCCATAGGGCGTATGATGGCGCTGCCTACCGTGTGGGCATAGGGCAGCAGGCTGGGTATATCGGTGATCTTGTCCCGGCTGATCGGGTTTTGAAAGTCTTTATCCTCTGACATAGCGGCGCTGTGTGTGCAGCAAATGTAACAGATATGCGCAGCGAATGTTGGCTGCGGGCGGGGAATAATTTAGTAACACCAGGATAAAGCAATAGTGCGATAGCGTGGCCTGAGAGCCACACTATCGCACTATCTCTGCCACTGCCTAGAATAGCTGAGGGCTGTGCTGGCGGTAGGCTATCATATTGCGATGATAGGTGTAGGTGGAGTGGTGTGCGCCCATCATGCCCTCTGTGTGCTTGTCCATGTACTTGTCGCCCTCGGCTATATCGCCCAGGAATACGTCTACGAGTGCAATGTTATTGTAGAGCATGTTCTTGATATCGTCTGTGAGGCGGTCTGTGTTTTTGGTGAGTGCATCGGTGTATATGGTCTTGGCCTTCGCCAGTTCTTTGAGAAACTCATCATAGGTGCCTGTGCCCTTGCGGAGGTTCTCGGCGCCGGAGGAGATGTAGGATAGCGCGGAGTCTATATCTGCAAAGGTAGCATCGCCCTTCTTGACCTTCACCTTGCCGATAGGTATCTGGCTGGCAAAGTTGATCGTGCCGTAACTATTATTGAGTATCTTCTCTATGGTGTCATAGACCTCATTGGCGCGGAGGGCCTCTTCATATTTGCGCACCTGGGTACCGTTATTCCACATGAAGCTGGCTACCTGCTTGCCGTTTTCAAAGCCGACCTCGGTGCCGAGTTTGGGGTCTGTCTTGTAGTTTTCCGGCATGCCGGGAGAGCCGTAGTCTTTGTAGACAGCATTGATAAAATAGTACTGGTGCACCACGGCCTGAAATTTCTTTTTGGGCGAGATGATAGGTATGGAGCCGAGTACTTTGCCTGTTTTGTCTTTGGCTATGAGTGTGGCCGGCATGGAGTACTCCAGCAGCATGACAAAGTCTGTATTCCACTCAGAGAAGTCGAGCTTGCCGATATGATTGCCTATGTCATTGCTCTTGCGAAAGGTGCTATCCTCTACGATGATGCCCGGCATGTCGAGCTCAAAGGTATAGTCGGCCTGGTCATTATTCTGGTATTTGCCATCTATGCTGATGGCGGGGATCTTGATAGACTTGCAGACGCGGTTGGTACCGATCTGTACTGCGCCGTCGCAGGCGTGAAACTGGGCACCGAGGCTGCCATCATTGTAGTGCAGCTTTGGGTCTATGGCGGTGCGGTAGGTAGAGCCGGCAGGCAGGGGATAGACCGGCGGCATTTTAAATTTCAGGATGATGAACTCGTAGCTGGGTTTTTGCGCGATGGCGCTGATGCCGGCGAGCAGCAGCAAGGTGGTAAGGATGTTTTTCATTGGATAATTTGAGGAGACTAAGGTAGTTTTTTAAATATATCTCCTCATGACCGCATATATTATGCAAAAAGGATAGCCGGTGGGCTATCCTTTTTTTGTATCGATGTCTATAAAGAGATCAATTGAGATGGCAGGTGGTGGTCACACCGAGTACGCTACCCTCATAGCTCTTGCACTTGCTGCGGGCGTTGAGCAGTGTCTCATTGTCTATCTCATGGTTGGTAGTCTGGCCGGAGGTATCACAGGTGCAGGTCCAGTCCTTTTTGCAGGAGGAGAATGATGTGACCGCTATAGCGGATACGATCAGGATAAAGAGTTTGTTTTTCATGATGCTAGTGGTTTTTTACTCTTCACCTGCCAAAAGCTGTACCAGCAGCTATATAGGCATAATCAAGGCGATAATGGGCAATTATTACCCTATGGCGTGGAGGATATGTGGTGTGGGATACTCTGCGTCGCAAACGCTGTGCAGGGTGGTCACTCGATGCAATCGCGCGACAGTGGGAGCTTTGCGCCTGGGGTTTGTTGTTGGTCAGCGACCAACAACGGCGTGGAGTGTTGGTAGAAATATTTTGGCGTTGCAAACGCAGTGCAGAGTGGTCACGCGATGCAATCGCGCGACAGTGGGGGACAGGCATCTGTCAGGTCAATTGATAGAGCAACTCAGCGTATCATCGTTGTGTGCGATGCAGCTGATGTCTGCCTCAAAGCTGCTGGCGGCTTTGACTGTGTAGACTTTGTCCTGGGTAGTATTGTTGGAGTTATAACAGTTGCAGGTATAGCTTTTGCGGCAGGATGCGATCAGTACGGAGATGCATAGTAGCAGCAGGAGGTTTCTCATGCGTTTAGTTTTTACAGGTGAAAAGTATGTGAGGTAACGTGCTTATATTTTACCAATACAGCGGCTCGGTGCCGAGGTATTTGTCTATAATAGGCTGATAGTAGCCCTTCATGCTCTCGAGGTCAAATGACTCGGGGCGCTTGGTGTAGAGGTCGAAGCGGTTGAAGGACTTGATCCACTCTTTGTATTGTTTGTCTTTGGGGCCTTCCAGCTCGGCGTAGCTATTGCCGGTATGCCATGGGTAGAAGGAGTGGTAGCGCACGGAGACCATGCCCTGCTCGGGGATGGTGTTGCCTTTGTGGTTTTTCAGCACCTGATACAGGTACTCATCATGGCCCCAGGCCAGCTCCAGAGCGTCGAGGCCGCAGTGTGGCTGATACATGCCGAGGGGGGTATTGTAGCGCGGGTCCTGCATGTCGGGGTTCAGCTCGTTAAACTGCGGATAGACACAGGTGTCAGGGAGTTTAGCTCCTACTACGAAGATATCTCCCACGAGGCCCCACTGCTCGGCCTGGCTGGTGCCATCCTCATCACTACCCCAGAGGTACATGACCTTGCCCATATCGTGTATGAGGGCTACGAGCTGCATCCAGTCTGGTTCGCCGGCCTCGCGTGCGCCCTTGCGCGCTCGCTCGACGGCCTCGCTCAACT